>NZ_JBLYQK010000059.1:0-6460 GCF_048799765.1 Brevundimonas sediminis | reverse complement strand
CTAAGCGATAGACTGTATGTAAACACAGTATTGCAAGGACGCGGAACATGCCTCAGCGATCACCGCTTCCCTCATGATGTTTAACGCCTTGCTCACCGGAAAATTGCGAGCGCAGCGAGTAATTTTTACGGTGCAGCAACTTGTTGTACGGTGCAACCGATAGCTATGACGTTTGCCCCTTAATCGCCTGGATAATCCTCGGCCAGTCTTCATGATGCAACTCATGTCCCGTGCCTTCGAGTGTCAGCATTTTTGAACCACGAATCGCATCTTTCAGTGCCAACCCATGCACATAAGGAAGTACAGGATCCTCCGTGCCGTGAATGATCAAAGTTGGTACAGCTATCTCATTTAATCTCCCGAGCCATCTCTCGAGCGATCTCTCGCCACCACCTGAAGTAGTGTGGTTGAATGTTGTCAGGATATTCGGAGTGCGATCAAAATCTAACTCAGCGATATTTTGTATCTTCTCAGCGTCAAAAGCATGCGCAGTACCTGAGATGATTCGCCACGCTCCGACCTGATACGCGACGACAGCATCTCTATCAGACCAATCCAGCGATTCCGCCCGTTGGTGATACTCAATGATGGCAGGATCAAAAGCGGGCATATCAGGATCTGCATCTGCAAGCCGTTCTGAAGCAATCAGCGTCAAGCTCTTCACACGTTTCGGATACTTGAGAGCTACAAGCTGGGAAAGAAATCCCCCCAAAGACATGCCGACTAAATGAGCAGCTTCCAGACCATAACCATCAATGACGCGAACCACATCATCTGCTAATTCTTCAACGGAATATGGAGCTTGACCTGGCTCATAGCTTGTTGATTTCCCGGTATCACGGTGGTCGTACCGGATCACATAGCGACCCATTTTGGCTAGTTGGGAGCAAAACTCATCAGGCCACCACACCGCAGACGCCATTGCCCCCATGATCAGGATAATGGGTTCATGGGCCGGGTCGCCGAATGATTCGGTATGGAGTGAAATCGCTTTATCAACAACTACCTTTTCTTTCATACTAAAATTGCCTTCGAGTTTTACGTACAACATTTTATTCATAGGCATGCTCATTTTGCCAGTTTTGGCTGCCTGTTAATTGCGCTCAAACATCCCCAACCAATTGTTTTATAAAGATAAAAATGTCTTGTTTACAATAGAGTGGGGGGGGTCAGCCTGCCGCCTTGGGCCGGGTGATGTCGTACTTGCCCGCCGCGAACTCGGTTACCGTCCAGCCCAGCGCGACCAGCTCCGGCAACGCCTCGCGCACCCGCTGGCGGCGCTTGCGCATGGTCGAACCACTGGCCTCTGACGGCCAGACATAGCCGCACAAGGTATCTATGGAAGCCTTGCCGGTTTTGCCGGGGTCGATCCAGCCACACAGCCGCTGGTGCAGCAGGCGGGCGGTTTCGCTGTCCAGCGCCCGCACCTCGTCCATGCTGATGCGCACATGCTGGCCGCCACCCATGACGGCCTGCGCGATCAAGGGGTTCAGGGCCACGTACAGGCGCCCGTCCGCCTCGTCGCTGGCGTACTCCGACAGCAGCCGAAACCCCTGCCGCTTGCGGCCATTCTGGGCGATGATGGATACCTTCCAAAGGCGCTCGATGCAGTCCTGTATGTGCTTGAGCGCCCCACCACTATCGACCTCTGCCCCGATTTCCTTTGCCAGCGCCCGATAGCTACCTTTGACCACCATGGCATCAGCGGTGACGGCCTCCCACTTGGGTTCCAGGAACAGCCGGAGCTGCCGTCCGCCTTCGGTCTTGGGTTCCGGGCCAAGCACTAGGCCATTAGGCCCAGCCATGGCCACCAGCCCTTGCAGGATGCGCAGATCATCAGCGCCCAGCGGCTCCGGGCCGCTGAACTCGATCCGCTTGCCGTCGCCGTAGTCATACGTCACGTCCAGCTTGCTGCGCTTGCGCTCGCCCCGCTTGAGGGCACGGAACAGGCCGGGGGCCAGACAGTGCGCCGGGTCGTGCCGGACGTGGCTGAGGCTGTGCTTGTTCTTAGGCTTCACCACGGGGCACCCCCTTGCTCTTGCGCTGCCTCTCCAGCACGGCGGGCTTGAGCACCCCGCCGTCATGCCGCCTGAACCACCGATCAGCGAACGGTGCGCCATAGTTGGCCTTGCTCACACCGAAGCGGACGAAGAACCGGCGCTGGTCGTCGTCCACACCCCATTCCTCGGCCTCGGCGCTGGTCATGCTCGACAGGTAGGACTGCCAGCGGATGTTATCGACCAGTACCGAGCTGCCCCGGCTGGCCTGCTGCTGGTCGCCTGCGCCCATCATGGCCGCGCCCTTGCTGGCATGGTGCAGGAACACGATAGAGCACCCGGTATCGGCGGCGATGGCCTCCATGCGACCGATGACCTGGGCCATGGGGCCGCTGGCGTTTTCTTCCTCGATGTGGAACCGGCGCAGCGTGTCCAGCACCATCAGGCGGCGGCCCTCGGCGGCGCGCTTGAGGCCGTCGAACCACTCCGGGGCCATGATGTTGGGCAGGCTGCCGATCAGCGGCTGGATCAGCAGGCCGTCAGCCACGGCTTGCCGTTCCTCGGCGCTGAGGTGCGCCCCAAGGGCGTGCAGGCGGTGATGAATGGCGGTGGGCGGGTCTTCGGCGGGCAGGTAGATCACCGGGCCGGTGGGCAGTTCGCCCACCTCCAGCAGATCCGGCCCGCCTGCAATCTGTGCGGCCAGTTGCAGGGCCAGCATGGATTTACCGGCACCACCGGGCGACACCAGCGCCCCGACCGTACCGGCCACCATGTTGGGCAAAACGTAGTCCAGCGGTGGCGGCGCTGCTGCGAACGCCTCCAGAATATTGATAGGCTTATGGGTAGCCATTGATTGCCTCCTTTGCAGGCAGTTGGTGGTTAGGCGCTGGCGGGGTCACTACCCCCGCCCTGCGCCGCTCTGAGTTCTTCCAGGCACTCGCGCAGCGCCTCGTATTCGTCGTCGGTCAGCCAGAACTTGCGCTGACGCATCCCTTTGGCCTTCATGCGCTCGGCATATCGCGCTTGGCGTACAGCGTCAGGGCTGGCCAGCAGGTCGCCGGTCTGCTTGTCCTTTTGGTCTTTCATATCAGTCACCGAGAAACTTGCCGGGGCCGAAAGGCTTGTCTTCGCGGAACAAGGACAAGGTGCAGCCGTCAAGGTTAAGGCTGGCCATATCAGCGACTGAAAAGCGGCCAGCCTCGGCCTTGTTTGACGTATAACCAAAGCCACCGGGCAACCAATAGCCCTTGTCACTTTTGATCAGGTAGACCGACCCTGAAGCGCTTTTTTCGTATTCCATAAAACCCCCTTCTGTGCGTGAGTACTCATAGTATAACAGGCGTGAGTACCAACGCAAGCACTACATGCTGAAATCTGGCCCGCCCCTGTCCATGCCTCGCTGGCGGGGTGCCGGTGCCCGTGCCAGCTCGGCCCGCGCAAGCTGGACGCTGGGCAGACCCATGACCTTGCTGACGGTGCGCTCGATGTAATCCGCTTCGTGGCCGGGCTTGCGCTCTGCCAGCGCTGGGCTGGCCTCGGCCATGGCCTTGCCGATTTCCTCGGCACTGCGGCCCCGGCTGGCCAGCTTCTGCGCGGCGATAAAGTCGCACTTGCTGAGGTCATCACCGAAGCGCTTGACCAGCCCGGCCATCTCGCTGCGGTACTCGTCCAGCGCCGTGCGCCGGTGGCGGCTAAGCTGCCGCTCGGGCAGTTCGAGGCTGGCCAGCCTGCGGGCCTTCTCCTGCTGCCGCTGGGCCTGCTCGATCTGCTGGCCAGCCTGCTGCACCAGCGCCGGGCCAGCGGTGGCGGTCTTGCCCTTGGATTCACGCAGCAGCACCCACGGCTGATAACCGGCGCGGGTGGTGTGCTTGTCCTTGCGGTTGGTGAAGCCCGCCAAGCGGCCATAGTGGCGGCTGTCGGCGCTGGCCGGGTCGGCGTCGTACTCGCTGGCCAGCGTCCGGGCAATCTGCCCCCGAAGTTCACCGCCTGCGGCGTCGGCCACCTTGACCCATGCCTGATAGTTCTTCGGGCTGGTTTCCACTACCAGGGCAGGCTCCCGGCCCTCGGCTTTCATGTCATCCAGGTCAAACTCGCTGAGGTCGTCCACCAGCACCAGACCATGCCGCTCCTGCTCGGCGGGCCTGATATACACGTCATTGCCCTGGGCATTCATCCGCTTGAGCCATGGCGTGTTCTGGAGCACTTCGGCGGCTGACCATTCCCGGTTCATCATCTGGCCGGTGGTGGCGTCCCTGACGCCGATATCGAAGCGCTCACAGCCCATGGCCTTGAGCTGTCGGCCTATGGCCTGCAAAGTCCTGTCGTTCTTCATCGGGCCACCAAGCGCAGCCAGATCGAGCCGTCCTCGGTTGTCAGTGGCGTCAGGTCGAGCAAGAGCAACGATGCGATCAGCAGCACCACCGTAGGCATCATGGAAGCCAGCATCACGGTTAGCCATAGCTTCCAGTGCCACCCCCGCGACGCGCTCCGGGCGCTCTGCGCGGCGCTGCTCACCTCGGCGGCTACCTCCCGCAACTCTTTGGCCAGCTCCACCCATGCCGCCCCTGTCTGGCGCTGGGCTTTCAGCCACTCCGCCGCCTGCGCCTCGCTGGCCTGCTGGGTCTGGCTCATGACCTGCCGGGCTTCGTCGGCCAGTGTCGCCATGCTCTGGGCCAGCGGTTCGATCTGCTCCGCTAACTCGTTGATGCCTCTGGATTTCTTCACTCTGTCGATTGCGTTCATGGTCTATTGCCTCCCGGTATTCCTGTAAGTCGATGATCTGGGCGTTGGCGGTGTCGATGTTCAGGGCCACGTCTGCCCGGTCGGTGCGGATGCCCCGGCCTTCCATCTCCACCACGTTCGGCCCCAGGTGAACACCGGGCAGGCGCTCGATGCCCTGCGCCTCAAGTGTTCTGTGGTCAATGCGGGCGTCGTGGCCAGCCCGCTCTAATGCCCGGTTGGCATGGTCGGCCCATGCCTCGCGGGTCTGCTCAAGCCATGCCTTGGGCTTGAGCGCTTCGGTCTTCTGTGCCCCGCCCTTCTCCGGGGTCTTGCCGTTGTACCGCTTGAACCACTGAGCGGCGGGCCGCTCGATGCCGTCATTGATCCGCTCGGAGATCATCAGGTGGCAGTGCGGGTTCTCGCCGCCACCGGCATGGATGGCCAGCGTATACGGCAGGCGCTCGGCACCAGTCAGGTGCTGGGCGAACTCGGACGCCAGCGCCTTCTGCTGGTCGAGGGTCAGCTCGACCGGCAGGGCAAATTCGACCTCCTTGAACAGCCGCCCATTGGCGCGTTCATACAGGTCGGCAGCATCCCAGTAGTCGGCGGGCCGCTCGACGAACTCCGGCATGTGCCCGGATTCGGCGTGCAAGACTTCATCCATGTCGCGGGCATACTTGCCTTCGCGCTGGATGTAGTCGGCCTTGGCCCTGGCCGATTGGCCGCCCGACCTGCTGCCGGTTTTCGCCGTAAGGTGATAAATCGCCATGCTGCCTCGCTGTTGCTTTTGCTTTTCGGCTCCATGCAATGGCCCTCGGAGAGCGCACCGCCCGAAGGGTGGCCGTTAGGCCAGTTTCTCGAAGAGAAACCGGTAAGTGCGCCCTCCCCCTACAAAGTAGGGTCGGGATTGCCGCCGCTGTGCCTCCATGATAGCCTACGAGACAGCACATTAACAATGGGGTGTCAAGATGGTTAAGGGGAGCAACAAGGCGGCGGATCGGCTGGCCAAGCTCGAAGAACAACGAGCGCGAATCAATGCCGAAATTCAGCGGGTGCGGGCAAGGGAACAGCAGCAAGAGCGCAAGAACGAAACAAGGCGCAAGGTGCTGGTGGGGGCCATGATTTTGGCCAAGGTGAACAGCAGCGAGTGGCCGGAGGATCGGCTCATGGCGGCAATGGATGCGTACCTTGAACGCGACCACGACCGCGCCTTGTTCGGTCTGCCGCCACGCCAGAAGGATGAGCCGGGCTGAATGATCGACCGAGACAGGCCCTGCGGGGCTGCACACGCGCCCCCACCCTTCGGGTAGGGGGAAAGGCCGCTAAAGCGGCTAAAAGCGCTCCAGCGTATTTCTGCGGGGTTTGGTGTGGGGTTTAGCGGGCTTTGCCCGCCTTTCCCCCTGCCGCGCAGCGGTGGGGCGGTGTGTAGCCTAGCGCAGCGAATAGACCAGCTATCCGGCCTCTGGCCGGGCATATTGGGCAAGGGCAGCAGCGCCCCACAAGGGCGCTGATAACCGCGCCTAGTGGATTATTCTTAGATAATCATGGATGGATTTTTCCAACACCCCGCCAGCCCCCGCCCCTGCTGGGTTTGCAGGTTTGGGGGCGTGACAGTTATTGCAGGGGTTCGTGACAGTTATTGCAGGGGGGCGTGACAGTTATTGCAGGGGTTCGTGACAGTTAGTACGGGAGTGACGGGCACTGGCTGGCAATGTCTAGCAACGGCAGGCATTTCGGCTGAG
>NZ_JBLYQK010000058.1:0-7786 GCF_048799765.1 Brevundimonas sediminis | reverse complement strand
GGCGGACCCGGACCCCGAGCCCGACCCCGAGCCCGCCCCTGAACCGGCCGCCGCGCCGCCGCTGGTCCTGCGCCCGGCCCAGACCCCGCCCGCAACCCTGCCCGACGGCGAGCCGTGGCGCACATGGCTGTTCATGGGCGGGCGGGGCGCGGGCAAGACCCAGGCGGGCGCGGAATGGCTGGCGGACCAGGCCGAGGCGCTCGGCCCCGGCGGCCGTCTGGCGCTGATCGGCCCCACCCTGCACGACGTGCGCGAGGTGATGATCGAGGGCGCTTCGGGCATCCGCAGCCTGCCGCGCTGGACCCCGCAGACCCGTCCGGTGTTCGAAAGCTCGCGCCGTCGGCTGAAATTTCCGAACGGCTGTATCGCCTACACCTTCTCGGCCGAGGACCCGGACAGCCTGCGCGGCCCCCAGTTCAGCGCCGCCTGGGCGGATGAGTTCTGCGCCTGGCGTCCCACCGGGGCGCGCGGCGCGGCCGAAACCCTGGCCCTCCTCAGGATGGGGCTCCGGTTGCCGGGCGCGCCCATCGCCGGCCCCGTTGCTCACCGCGTCACCGAAGGCGGGGACGGTGGAGGGGGTGGGCAGGCGCACCGCCATCCGCCCCGCCTCCTCATCACCACCACCCCCCGGCCCATGCGCGCCCTCATCCGGCTCAGGGACGAGGCCTCCTGCGCCCTGACCCATGCCGGCAGCGCCGACAACGCCGCCCATCTCGCCCCCGGCTTCATCGAAGGGCTGCGCGAACTCTATGGCGGCACCCGCCGCGAGGCCCAGGAGCTGGAGGGGCGGATCGTCGATCTGGACGGGGCCCTGTTCACGGCGGAGATGATGATGAGGGCGAGAACCGGGGGAGGCGGGGCGAGGGGCGAAGCGCAGGATCGCTCAAAACCCTCAACCCTCGCCCCCCGGCCCTCATCCCTCTTCGAACGCATCATCGTCGCCATTGACCCGCCGGCCACCGCCACCGGCGACGCCTGCGGCATCATCGCCGCCGGAACCCGCCTTCGCGACGACGGGGTGCGCGAGGCCGTCGTGCTGGCCGACCGCACCGCCCACGGGCTTTCGCCCGAGGAGTGGGCGCGCCGCGCCGTCGCCCTGGCGCGCGAGGTCAACGCGTCCTGTATCGTGGCCGAGGTCAACCAGGGCGGCGACATGGTCGTCTCCGTGCTCAAGGCCGTCGACCCCGCCCTGCCGGTCAGGACCGTGCGGGCGAGCCGGGGCAAGATCGTCCGGGCCGAACCCGTCGCCGCCCTCTATGAGCAGGGCCGCGTCCGGCATGTCGGGATGTTCGAGGCGCTGGAGGAAGAGCTCATGCTGCTCGGCGCCGACCTGGGCGAAGGCTCCCTCGACCGCGCCGACGCCCTGGTCTGGGCGGTCACCGACCTGCTCATCGACCGCCCCGGCGAGCGCGGGCCGCGGGTGAGGGCGCTGTGAGGTCGCCGCCAGGGGATCGTCCGGATACGGCGCGAATCGGCCCCTGTTCGGCCCCCGCGTTGCGGCGTTTTGCCCGGCGCGCGAGGGCGGCTTGTCCGGTTCCGGGGTTGTCGGACCCCTTGCCGATACGCTTTAACGCCTCACGCTTTCCCAATCGGACCGCTGGAGCCCGAGACGATGACCCGTACCCTTTCGATCGCCGCTGTCGCGGCCGCCGCCCTCAGCCTGGTCGCCGGCGCGGCCGTCGCGCAGGATTTCCGCGCCCTCGCCCGGCAGGACCTGCAGGCGGCGCATGACGCCCTCGCCGCCAACCACCCGGCGCCGGTGATCCCGGGACAGGCCAGCGCCAGCTTCCGCGACTGGCTGGACAACGGCCTGTCGGAGGCCCTGGCCAAGGCCGGTCAGGTGAACAGCGGCGACTCGCACGCCTATCTGCTGCGCTACTACGCCGCCGGCTTCCGCGACTCGAACATCTCGATCTACCCGACCTATGAAGGTCTCGGGCCGTACTTCGGCACCTCGTGGGCCGGTTTCGCCACCGGCTGGCGCGGCGGCAAATATGTGGTGACCTATGTGAAGCCGGGCCTGCGCGGCTCCAGCGTTCCGCGGGTCGGCGACACCCTGGTGTCGTGCAATGCGACCCCGATCGACGAGTTCGCCCGGGACAAGCTGGACCGCTGGGAAGGCAACCTCGAGAGCGAGGCCGGCCGTACGACCTCGGCGCCCTACCTGACCTGGAACCGCAACAACCCGTTCGTGAACGGCGTGCCGTCGGTCTGCGAGTTCCAGACCGGAACCCGCCGCGCCCGCGCCATCAACCTGCGTCCGGTGCCGCTGGAAGCCGGCGACCTGGAAGCGGCCTACCGCGCCACGGTCTACGCCGCGCCGTCCACCCCGCTGTCGATCGAGACCGTCAACGGCCGCCCGTGGGTCAGCGTCCACTCCTTCGCCGACGCGGCGGGCTGGGACGCCTTCAACAGCCTGCTGGAAAGCCAGGCGGCGACCCTGCGCGGGCCCCAGGGCTTCGTGCTGGACCTGCGCGCCGCCCGGGGCTCGGCCGCCTTCAACTCGACCGCCCGCGGCTATGGCCTGGCCAACCGCATCTGGACCTCGGAGTTCACCGCCAGCCGTCAGCCGGCCGCCGGCGCCATCACCTACCGCGCGACCCAGGGCAACCGCGACTGGTTCGCCGTGGCCCTCGGCCTGATGCAGGCTGACGCCCGCTATGCCGCCGAGGCGCCGGGCATGATCGCCCAGACCCAGGACATCATCGCCGCCTTCGACGCCGCCATGGCCGCCGGCCAGCCGACCTTCCAGCTGCAGGGCCGCGCGGTCGCCGAGGACACCGGCGCCCCGAACCCGGTGCAGGGCCCGGTCGTGGTTCTGGTCGACGGCGGCTGCACCGGCGGCTGCCTCGACACCCTGGACCTGATCTCGCGTCTGCCGAACGTCCGGATCGCCGGCACGCCGACCGCGACGGACTCGATCTTCATCGAACAGACCAACCTGCGCCTGCCGTCGAACTATGCGGAGCTGAGCTACGGTCACAAGGCCTGGACCGACCGTCCGCGCGCCAACAACACGGCCTATACGCCCGAAGGCGCCCTGGCCTACACCGGCGACCCGGTCGACGAGACCGCGGTCCGCACCTGGGTCAGCGGCCTGTTCGGCGGCTGATCGCCACGGCGGGATCTGAGGGGGCCGGGTCGGAGACGATCCGGCCCCTTTGTCTTCCGCCCCCGCGCTTCCTATCTGGACGTCATGACCGACACCCATCGCTCCCCCTCCGGATATGACCTGACCCCGCCGACCGAGGCCGAGCGCGAGCGGCTGGAGGCGGACCTGACGGCCGAGGAGGCCCGGGTCCTGCTGTCCCACGGCACCGAGGCGCCCTTCTGCGGCGTCCTGCTGGGCGAGAAGCGGCCGGGGGTCTTCTGCTGCCGGGAATGCGGCCTGCCGCTGTTCCGGGCCGGGACCAAGTTCGAGAGCGGCACCGGCTGGCCCAGCTTCACCGAGCCGGTGGACGAGAGCCACGTCACCGCCATCCGCGACACCAGCTACGGCATGGTGCGGACCGAGACCGTCTGCGCCCGCTGCGGCGGCCACCAGGGCCATGTCTTCCCCGACGGTCCGCCGCCGACCGGCCTGCGGTACTGCATCAACTCGGTGGCGCTGGAATTCGTGCCCGAGGGCCAGCCGCTCCGCGACCCGTTGCACCGCGGCGACGGAAACGCCTGACCTTCGCCTTATTCCGGGTTAGGCTGGGATCTGTACAGGGAGTGAGCGCATGATGATTTCGGCCTTGCTGATGGCGGCGGCCCTCGTCGGGAGCGAACCCGACGGCGTGGTGACGACCGCCCCCGCGACCGCGGTCGACCTGACCGCCACCGCCCGTCCCGTGGCTCCCACCGCCGAGGGCGCGGCCCAGCAGGCGGCGGAGCCGCACAACCTGACCACCGACCAGCAGATCGACCGCTGGCTCGCCGCCCGCGACCCGGAGGCGACGCCCTATGCCCGCGAGCGGGCCGAGCGTTTCGTCGACGACCGCAAGATGCACGCCGAGTTCACGGCCGGAATCGGCACCGGCGGCTACAGCGACTACGGCATGGCGGTCTCGCTTCCGGTCGGCGAGAACGGCCGGATCAACCTCAGCTACCGCCAGACCGAGAACGGCTTCGGCTATCCCTACGGCGGCGTCTACCCCTACGGCGGCCACGGCCGCTCGCCCTACTTCAATGACAGCGGCTACGTCTTCCCGGGCCGCTACGACGCGGCGGTCCCGCTGGAGCACGAGCGCCGGATCGCCCGGCCGGAAGGGCTTCCGGGCCTCCCGGCGGCCTATCACGCCGAAAGCGCCGTCGACTGAGACGAAAAGGCCCGCTCCGATGGAGCGGGCCTTCCGCGTTCAGATCCGGACCTTCCCCCGGCCCAGCGCCGCCAGCACGGGCAGCACCAGCAGGGTCAGCAGGGTCGCGGACGTCAGCCCGCCGATGACGACGGTGGCCAGCGGCTTCTGCACCTCCGCGCCGGGTCCCCAGGCGAAGGCCATGGGGATGAAGCCCAGAACCGCCACCAGCGCCGTCGTCAGAACCGCCCTCAGGCGGCTGACCGCGCCGTTCAGGGCGGCCAGCGGCGGCGACTCGCCGTCGCCCAGCCGTTGCTGGATGGCCTGCATCAGGACCAGCCCGTTCAGGGTGGCGACCCCGGACACGGCGATGAAGCCGACCGCCGCCGAGATCGACAGGGGCATGCCCCGCGCCGCCAGCGCCAGCGCGCCGCCGACAAGGGCCAGGGGCGCCCCGGCGAAGACCAGGGCCGCGTCCCGGACCGAGCGCAAAGCCAGCAACAGCAGGCCGCCGATGGTCAGGACCACCAGCGGCACGATCAGGGCCAGCCGGGTCGAGGCCCGTTCGAGGTTCTCGAACTGGCCGCCCCAGTCGAACCAGCCGCCGGCGACAGGCGGGACCCGCGCCGCCACCTCGCGCCGGGCCTCGGAGACGAAGCCGCCCAGATCGCGACCGCGGACATTGGCCTGGACGATGATCCGCCGCTTGCCGTTCTCGCGGCTGATCTGGTTGGGCCCCTCGGCCGCCTCGAAGCGGGCGACGGAGGACAGGGGCACGGTCGGCGCCCCCGGCTCGGCCTCCTCGGGCATGACCGGCAACTGGGCCATGACCGACGGGTCATTGCGCAGGGCGTCGTCCAGCCGGACCACCACGTCGAAACGGCGGTCGCCCTCCATCACCTGACCCGCCGCCTGACCCGCCAGGCCGATGGCGAGGGCGTCGGCGGCGTCGGAGGCGTGGATGCCCTGGGCCGCCGCGATGGTGCGGTCCACCCGCGCGGTCAGGGTCGGCTGGCCCGAGACCTGTTCGACCCGCACGTCGGCGGCCCCGTCGATTCCCCGCAGGACCCCGGCCACCTGTTCCGCGGTGCGGGTCATGGCCTCGAAGTCGTCGCCATAGACCTTCACCGCCACGTCCGAGCGGACCCCGGCGATCAGCTCGTTGAACCGCATCTGGATCGGCTGGGTGAACTCATAGGCGTTGCCCGGCAGATGACCGAGGGCCTCCTCCATCCGCGCGACCAGTTCGGCCTTGGGCAGGGACGGGTCGGGCCAGTCCTTGCGGTCCTTCAACATCACGAAGGTGTCCGAGATGGACGGCGGCATGGGGTCGGAGGCGACCTCGGCCGTGCCGGTGCGGGTGAAGACCCGCTCGACCTCGGGCATGGCCTTCAGCGTCGACTCGACCCGGAACTGCATGGCCTGCGACTGCTCCAGCGAGGTGGAGGGGACCCGCAGGGCCTGCACCAGGAGGTCGCCCTCATCCAGCTGGGGCACGAACTCCGAGCCCAGTGTGGCGAAGGCGAGGGCGCCCGCCGCCAGCGCCCCGACCGCGCCGCCGATGACCAGTCGCGGACGCCCCAGGGCGGCGGCCAGAAGGGGGGCGTAGCGGTCGCGGACCGCGCGGCTGATCCGGGTCTCCCCGTCCTCGTGTCCCGCCTTGGGCTCCCGGACCCAGACCGCGGTCAGGGCGGGAACGAAGGTGAAGCTGAGGATGAAGGCGCCCGCCAGCGCCAGCATGACGGTGGCGGCCATGGGCCCGAACATCTTGCCCTCGACGCCCTCGAACATGAGCAGGGGCGCATAGACCAGCAGGATGATGGCCTGACCGAAGGCTGCGGGGCGGGCCATCTCGCGGGCGGCGGCGGCGGCCACGCCCAGCCGCTGGGGCAGGGTCAGGGGGACGCCCAGCCGCTGCCGCTCCAGCGAGAGGCGGCGCAGGGTGTTCTCGACCACGACCACGGCCCCGTCGACGATCAGGCCGAAGTCCAGCGCGCCCAGGCTCAGCAGGTTGGCGCTGATGCCGAACCGGTTCATGGGCGCGGCCGCGAACAGGAAGCTGAGCGGGATGATCAGGGCCGTGATCACGGCGGCCCGGACGTTGCCCAGGGCGAGGAACAGCACGGCGATGACCAGCGCCGCGCCGAGGACCAGATTGTGCTCGACCGTGCCGACGGTCGCCTCGACCAGGGCCGTCCGGTCCAGCGCCGGAACGATGACGACGCCGGGCGGCAGGCTGGCCTGGATGTCCTCCAGCTTCTTCCCGACGCGTTGAGCCACCGCGCGGGAGTTCTCGCCCTGCAGCATCAGGGCGGCGCCGAGCACGGTCTCGTGGCCGTTGCTGCTGGCCGAGCCGAGGCGGGGCGCGCGGCCGACCTCGACCACGGCGACGTCGGAGACCCGGACCACCTGCCCGTTACGGTTCAGGATCGGGGTCGCCGCCAGTTCCTCCAGCGTCCGGACCCGGGCGTCGGCGCGGACGATCCAGGCCTCGCCCGCGCGGTTGACGTAGCCGGCGCCGGCGATGCGGTTGGCGTGCTCCAGCGCCTCGACCAGCTGCACCAGCCCCACGCCGTAGGCGGCGAGGCGCGCGGGGTCGGGATGGACCGCATACTCCTTCACATAGCCGCCCTGGACGTCGATCCCGGCGACCCCGTCGACGCCGCGCAGTTGCGGCGCGACGACCCAGTCCTGGAGCGTGCGCAGCCAGGTGGCCTTCTCGGCGTCGGTGGTCAGGCGTTCGCCCTCGGGGGTGACGTGGACGACGCCGTCCTCGCCCGCCGCGCCCTGCAGCTCCAGGGTCCAGATGAAGACCTCGCCGAGACCGGTCACGACCGGTCCCATCGAGGGCGTGAGCCCCCCGGGCAGGTCCTCGCGGGCGTCCTGCAGCCGCTCGTTGACCAGGTTGCGGGCGAACCAGATGTCGGTCCGGTCGGTGAAGACGGCGGTGATCTGGGAAAAGCCGTGACGCGACAGGGAGCGGGTCTCGACCAGTCCCGGCAGACCGCCGAGCGCGGTCTCCAGCGGGAAGGTGACCTGCCGCTCGACCTCTTCCGGCCCGAGGGCGGGGGCGACGGTGGTGATCTGGACCTGCCGGTTGGTGATGTCCGGAACGGCGTCGATGGGCAGGCGGACGAGCTCTCTCACGCCCACGGCGGCCCACAGGACCGCCAGCACGAGGATCAGCCAGCGGTGGCGGACGGCGGCGTCGATGATGCGGTTCAGCATGGTCAGTGTCCGTGCTCCGCCTCGCCCTTGGCCAGCTCGGCCTTGAGCACGAAGGCGCCGACGCCGGCGATCCGCTCGGACCCGGTCAGGCCCGAGAGGATCTCGGTGCGGCCCGCCGCGGTGCCGCCGGGGGTGACGGGGCGGGCGCGGAAGCCCGCCCCCTCGCGCACGAAAACGGAGGGGACGCCGTCGATGGTCTGCACCGCCTCGGCCGGGACGGTCAGGCCGGCGCCGCCGCCCACGGGCAGGCGGGCGGACAGGACGGTTCCGGCGGCGGG
>NZ_JBLYQK010000057.1:0-8795 GCF_048799765.1 Brevundimonas sediminis | reverse complement strand
GGTCCGTCACCAAAGGCCCGCTTGTCATCCCGGCCGAAGCGAAGCGGAGAGCCGGATGATAAGGGGGGCGGCGTACGCCCAATGCCGACGATCGACCCTCACCCTTGAGCGCGAGGACGACGCTGCGCGTCGTGCGCTCCAGCCCTCTCCCAACGGGAGAAGGAGGAGTTCACGCCACCTCATCCTTGGGCAGGACCTCGCCGACGGTCGGACGCGTACGATCGTGGATCAGCTGGATGTCGCGTGGCTTGACGATCTCGTTGCAGTGACCGCAGGCGATGCGCGGGTTCAGATCGTGGCCGCAGTCCTTGTGCACCATCTTCAGCCCGGCGTTCTCTTCGCCATACACATGCTTGGCACCCCAGGCGTGCAGGGTCACCAGGACGCCGTACAGGTCCTTGCCCTTGGCGGTCAGGACGTATTCGTTGCGCGGCGGGCGCTCGGAATAGAGGCGGGGCTCCAGCACCCCGTGCTGGACGAGGGTTTTCAGCCGGGCGGCGAGCACATTGCGCGCGACGCCGAGGCGCTCCTGCCACTGTTCGAAACGGCTGACGCCGTTGAAGGCGTCGCGGATGACCAGCATCGTCCACGGATCACCGATCACCTCGAGGGTGGCGGCCACGGTGCAGCTCTGGCGAGAATAATCGGCTGTGCGTCCCATACGGACGAAAGTGACGCCGCGTCAGCCGTTTTGCAAGAGGGTTGCCAATCTGAACTTACTGAGTCAGTCTTGTTTCGATACGGACCTGTCCGGATGTTTTCCGGCGCGGCGCCGATCCCTCGACTTCGGGCGGAGGACGCAGGTCTTCCGCCCGCTTCTTTCCGCCGATAGACCGACCCCATGACACACCAGACCCTCGACGAAGCCCTGACCCTGAGCCCGGACGGACAGGGCGGGCTGGTCGCCCCCATGACGGGGTCCTTTTCGAACGCCCCGGCCATGGCCCCGCCGGAACGGGGCTCGCCCTTCGGCGGTCTGATGGCGGCGTTGGCCGCGAAGGCGGCGCGTGAAAGCCTCGGCATCACCACGCCGCTGCGGACAGTCGCGACCCAGTTCCTGGTCGGGGCGCGGTTCGAGCCGATGACCCTCAACAGCGAGTTGCTGCGCGGCGGCCGCTCGGCCTCCTATGTCTCCATCCGCGCCGGTCAGCCCGAGCGGCTGGCCATGACCGGTCTGGTCACCTTCGGCGCGCCGGGGGACGGGCCGGAACTGCGGGCCGCCTCGATCACCCCGCCGCCGCTGGCGGATCAGCCGCCGACGCCGCTGGATCCGCAGTTCGGTCCGCACTTCACCCGCCATGTCGAGCATCGCTTCGTCGGCGGCATCCAGCTGTTCGGTCGCAACGAGACCGACCGGATGGGGGTGTGGATGCGCACTGTCGACGGCAGGCCGCTGGATGAGGCGCGGCTGGCTTTCCTGCTGGACGCCACCTTCCCGGTCTACTGGACCATGCTGCCCGCCCCGCCGGCGATCTCGGCCACGGCGGACCTGCGCTACGACTTCTTCGGCCCGGTGCCCGAGGACGCCGCCCCGGACGGCTGGACCTATTTCGAGTTCGTCTCGCGCGACAGCCACGGCGGCTGGACGGTCGAGGACGCCACGGCCTGGGCCCAGGACGGGCGGCCGCTGGCGGTGGGGCGTCAGCTGAGGAAGGTGCTGGCGTCGCGGGCGCCGAAGGCGTGACCGGAAACGACGAAAGCCGGCCGCGCTTGCGCACGACCGGCCTCCGTCATCCCTTGACGCACACCACCTGACGCAGGGTGTGCACGACCTCGATCAGCTCGGACTGGGCTGCGATCACGGCGTCGATGTCCTTGTAGGCCATCGGCGTTTCGTCGATCACGTCCGCGTCCTTGCGGCACTCGACGCCCTGGGTGGCGCGGACGTGGTCCTCCACCGTGAAGCGTCGCCTGGCCTCGGTCCGGCTCATGGCCCGACCGGCGCCGTGCGAGCAGGTGCAGAAGCTGTCCGCATTGCCCTTGCCGCGCACGATGAAGGACTTCGCCCCCATCGAGCCGGGGATGATGCCCAGCTCATCCAGCTTGGCCGACACCGCGCCCTTCCGGGTCAGGAACACGTCCTTGCCGAAGTGGCGCTCCTTCGAGACGTAGTTGTGGTGGCAGTTCACCGCCTCCTGCGTCGTCTCCAGATCCGGCCAGAACGCGCGCAGCACGTTCAGGACGCTGTCCATCATCACCTCGCGGTTGGCCCGGGCGTACTTCTGGGCCCAGGACACCGCGCGGACGTAGTCGATGAAGCCCTCCGACCCTTCCGGGAAGTAGGCCAGATCCTGATCCGGCAGGTTCAGGAACCAGCGGCGCGCTTCATACTTGGCCCGCTCGATGAAGTAGGACCCGAAGCGGTTGCCCACGCCCCGCGAGCCGGAGTGCAGCATCACCCACACGTCGCCCGCCTCATCGAGGCAGAGCTCGATGAAGTGGTTGCCCGTGCCCAGGGTGCCCAGATGGCCGAAGCCACGCGGGTGGGCCGCCTTGGGGTGCTTCTCCACCACGGCGTCGTAGCCGGCCTTGAGGTCGGCCCAGCGGGTCACCGCCGAGGCCGGGGGCTCGTCGGCCCAGGCGCCCTTGTCGTTGCGCCCGCCGTTGTCGGTGCGGCCGTGCGGAACGGCCGCCTCGATGGCGGAACGGATGCCCGACAGGTCGTCCGGCAGATGCTCGGCGCGGATCGAGGTCCGCACCGCCATCATGCCGCAGCCGATGTCCACGCCCACGGCGGCCGGGATGATGGCCCCCACGGTCGGGATCACGGACCCCACGGTCGCGCCCATCCCCCAGTGCACGTCCGGCATGACCGCCACGTGCTTGTGGATGAAGGGCAGCGAGGCCACGTTCTTCAGCTGCTTGAGCGCGGCGTCCTCGATCGGCACGCCACGGGTCCACGCCTTGATGGGCGCGCCCGGGCTGTCGATCACGTCATAGTCGCGCATGGGTCTCTCCTTTCTTTCGTCTGATCCTTCCGGACCGGCGGGAGAGAGCTGTCTTGCGGATACAAGAAACCCCTCCGGCCGGTGGCGGGAGGGGTTGCTTGAAAACCGAAGCCGTTACAGCCCTGTCGTTCCCTTACACTCCCTCCGCGCACGCGCCATTGCCCTCGACCGTCTGGCGGTCGAGCTGCATGGGCAGCCGGGAGGTGGCGTAGGAGAAGGCGAACATGGGTCGTCTCGTTTTCGGGAGGGCGCTGATATCCGAAGCTCCGGCGGAAGGCCAGCCCCGATTTTCGATCAGTGCTGGAAGCCGCGCAGCTGGATCAGGGGGATGACGATGTCTTCCTCGTCTTCCAGATGGCGCAGCAGGGGCGCGGCGCCGGCGTCGATGACGTCGCCCAGCCGGGCGGCCCTGTCGGCGGCGTCCGGGGCGTTGGCCGAGATCGCCTGATGGAAGGCCATGCCGGACTGGAACAGGGTCTCCAGCGTGTGGTGGATGGCGTCGTGGTCACGGTCCAGCAGGTCGATGCCGTGAGCGATCTTCGGCTCGATCTTCCGCATGGCCGGGAAATACTGGCCGCTCTCGATGCGGTGGTGGCCGTCGAGGTGCTGGAGGAAGGACTGGAGCGCCGGGATCAGCTGGCGGTGCAGGGCGCGGATGTCGCCGCCGGCGCGCCATTGGCCGACCAGCCCGTCCATATGGGCCTGATGGCCCCGGAAGGAGCCGTGCATCTGAAGCCAGAAGGCGGCGGTCTGGTCGAGGCCGGGCTCGGCCCAGCGATCCCGGGGGTAATCCTCGCGCAGGTACAGCATCTCGACCGGCAGGCCATGCCGGACGGCGAGCGCCAGCGCGTCCGGCGACGGATCAGACAACCGCGGTGGTCGCGGTGATGAAGCCGCCGCCGATCAGGCGTTCGTCGTCGGCCGGATCGTAGAGGGCGCAGGCCTGGCCGGGGGCCACGCCTTCCTCGCCGCTGTCGAAGACGACCGAGACGACGCCGTCCTGCATCGCCAGACGGGCCGGGGAGGGGGCGCGGGTCGAGCGGACGCGGGCCAGCACCGGCGCGCCTTCGGCGGCGGCCGCCTCGATGGTCGGCTGGTCGCCCAGCCAGTTGGTCTCGTCCAGCGTCAGGGACGCGGTCAGCAGGGCCTCGCGCGGGCCGACGATGACATGGCGCTTCACCGGATCGAGTTTGGTCACGAACAGGGGCTCGCCCACGGCGACGTTCAGACCCCGGCGCTGGCCGATGGTGTAGTCGGTGATGCCCGCGTGCTGGCCCAGCGTGCGGCCGTCCATGTGCACGATCTCGCCGGCCTCGCGGCCTTCGGGGCGCAGCTTGTCGATCAGCGAGCGGTAGTCGCCCTCCGGCACGAAGCAGATGTCCTGGCTGTCCGGCTTGGCGGCGATGCGCAGGCCCAGCTCGAGGGCCACGCCGCGCACCTGGGGCTTCTCCAGATCGGCCAGGGGGAAGCGCAGGTAGTCCAGCTGCTCGGGCGTGGTGGCGAACAGGAAGTAGGACTGGTCGCGCGAGTGGTCGATCGCCTTGCGCATCTGGGCCCGGCCATCGGCGCCGACGGCGCGGCGAACGTAGTGGCCGGTGGCCATGGCCTCGGCGCCCAGGTCGCGGGCCACGTCCAGCAGGTCGCGGAACTTCACCGTCTGATTGCAGCGGATGCAGGGGACCGGGGTCTGGCCCTTCAGATAGCTGTCGGCGAACTGGTCGATGACCGCGTCGCGAAAACGGCTTTCGTAGTCGAGGACATAGTGCGGGATGCCGATCGTCTCGGCCGCGAGGCGGGCGTCGTGGATGTCCTGACCGGCGCAGCAGGCGCCCTTCTTCTTCAGCGCGGCGCCGTGGTCGTAAAGCTGGAGCGTGACGCCGACGACGTCATAGCCCGCCTTGTGCAGAAGGCCCGCCACCACGGTGGAGTCCACCCCGCCGGACATGGCCGCGACCACGCGGCTGCCGACCGGCAGGCCGACCGCCCGGCGCGCGCTCTCGATCGCCGCGTCCATGTCCTGTTGCGAGGCCATGGGGGCGATATCGGGAACGGGGCAGATGTCCTCGGCGAAAGTCATGGCGGCCATTTAGTGCGCAAGCCGTACAATTTCGAGGCCCGGCGAAACATCGGGCGGAAACGACAACGGCCGCCCCGTTTCCGGAGCGGCCGCTGCAGGCGTTACGCGGGGAGAAAAAATCAGCCGCGATAGTGCTGGATACGCGTGGTCCGCAGACCCTGCATGCCCCATTTGTCGATCGCCTTCTGCCAGGCGATGAACTCCTCGGCCGTCAGCCGGTAACGCGCCAGGGCGTCCTCCAGGCTGATCAGACCCCCGCGGACGGCAGCGACAACCTCGGCCTTGCGACGGATCACCCAACGATCCGTATTGGCCGGCGGCAGGTCACGCAGCGTCAGCGGCGTGCCGGTCGGTCCGACCACATATTGTTCGCCTCGATTATTAAGGCGTCGCTCTTGCAACATGGGCTTATGCCTCATTCACCACCACCATTGAGCGTGCAAGGTAGCGCTTGGCCGCTAAGGGGCGTTTAAGCGTCGTGGTGAAGGAAAGGATAAAATCCCTTCCGTCCACACCCCCAATATTCAACGAAGTCTTCATTGAGACTAACCGTCAGTTACCTCGATATCAGCGTTTGATATTGATCAGCTCGGCGAGCATTTCGTCCGCGGTGGTGATGATCTTGGACGAAGCCGAGTAGGCGCGCTGGGTGGTGATCAGCCCGGTGAACTCCGCCGACAGGTCGACGGTCGAGGACTCCAGCTGCTGCGAGGCCAGGGTGCCGGCGCCGCCGGTGCCCGCCGCCTTCAGGTTGAAGGTGCCGGACTCCAGGCTCACCGAGAAGGCGTTGCCGCTGACTTCCTTGAGGCTGTCCGGGCTGGGGAAGGTGGCGACGGCGACCTGGGCGATCCGGCGCATGACGCCGTTGTCGAAGATGGCGGTGACGAAGCCGCCTTCATCGATGGTGATCTCGCTCAGATTGCCGAAGGCGGTGCCGTTGGTGATCGTCGACTGGACGACCGAGGCGGTGTTCAACTGGCTGAGGCCGCCGGCCGAGGTGTTCAGGTCCAGGGTCACCGTCTGGGCGGCGATGCCCAGGCCGTCGGCCCATTTGACCTTGCCGTTGTCCAGCGGATCGGCCGGATCGATCGTGTTGGACGGGTCGGACTCCAGGAAGCTCAGCGAGGCCTGGGTCGGATCGTCGAACAGACCCATGCCCGAGGGCCAGCTCTGCATGGTCTCGACGTCGAGGCGGCCCGACGGGGTGAAGGCGATCAGGCCCGTCTTGATCTGGCCGTTGGAGTAGGGGGCGCCGGTGACGACGTCCTCGGCGGGCACGGCGACGATTTCAGCGTACCACTGGTTCGGCTCGGCGCTCTTCAGGAAGCGGATTTCCAGGTTGCGCTGGCCGCCCTTCGAGTCCGACACCGGGATGTTCATCTTGAAGTCGGGCTTCACGCCGACGGGGTTGTCGTCGTCGGCGTTGTACATGGCCATCGAGTTGACGGTCGGGTCGTATTTGGTCCGGGCGATGCCGTCGTTGGCCATGCCGATGTCGGCGAAGTCGATGTCGAACGCGGTGCCGGCGACCGGCGGGGTGCCGCTGGTCGGGGTGATGGTGACGGTGGTGGCCGTAGCCGTGGCCGAACCGTTGGCGCCGGCGGTCGGGGTGAAGCCGGTCAGCACGCCGGCGGCGTCGTAGGTGGCGGTGCCGGTGATGCTGGTGATGCCGGTCTTCAGCGTCACTTCATAGGTGTTGGGCGCGGTCCGCTTGTACGAGACCGTCATGTTGTGGCCGACCGGCGGCGTCGCGGCGTCCTGGACGTTGTTGTAGGTGTTGGCGGCGGCCGGCGACGACACGTCCTGCGTCGAACGCAGGTTGGCGTTGATCTGGACGCGGGTGGTCGGTTCGGCCGTGCCGCCGACCGAACCGATGTTGATCGAGCGCAGGCGCGACAGGTCCGACGGGTCGGTGGCGATCTCGCCGTTCGAGTCCACCGGCCAGCCCTGCAGGTACAGACCGGCGCTGTTCTTCAGATAGCCCATGTTGTCGACGCGGAAGGCGCCGGCGCGGGTGAACAGGCGGGTGTCGGTGGCGCCGACGTTCTCGGCCTGGGTGGTGGTGACGAAGAAGCCCTGGCCGTTGATCGACAGGTCGGTCGACTCGGTCGTCCGCTGCAGCTGGCCTTCCTGGCTGATGTAGGACCGGGCATTGGCCATCACGCCGCCCGCGGAATAGCTGCCGCCGGCGCGGGTCTGGCTGTTCACCAGCGTCTGGAATTCGGCGTTGGTGCGCTTGTAGCCGACGGTGTTGACGTTGGCGATGTTCTGCGAAATGGCCGCCAGGGCGGTGGAGTTGGCGGCGAGGCCGGACACGCCGGCCAGCATGGCGCTGTTCAGGCTCATGGATTACGCTCCTTGGAGAGAAATGTTCGGGAAGGCGGCGGAGCGCGTCATGCGGCCGCCTCCTCGGTCGGGACGGGCGGATTCTCCGCATCGTCGTTGTCGGCTTGTTCGCGGATCTCGTTCAGCGAGATGACCGTCGAAAGCGGGAGGATGGAGTCGCCGATCACCAGATACGGCGCGCCGTCGTACATCTCGACGCCGGTCACCCGGCCCCGGATCAGGGTCTGGCTGTCGATCTTGCCGCCATTGGCGTTGGTGGCGCTGACCCGCAGGGTATAGACGCCGCCGTCCTCGGCGGTGTCGCCTCCGGTCATCTGACCGTTCCAGGTGAAGTCGTGCAGGCCGATGCCGGTCTCCGGCGCCGAGCCTTCCCAGACGACCGTGCCCGAGCCGTTCAGCACCTGCAGCTTCACCTCGGAGGCGGTCGCGCCCAGCTCGTAGGTCCAGGTCGCCTTGCCGTCTTCGAGCGAGGTCGCGGACCAGGCGGCGGTCACTTCCTTGCCGATGTAGTTGGAGGCGTTGTCCAGGCCGCCGGCCGACTGGGCCGCCAGCAGGCTGGTCAGCAGGTCGTTGGTGAGCAGCTGCTGCTCGACGCCGGCCATCTGGGTCAGCTGGGCGGTGAACTCATTGGAGTCCAGCGGCGACAGGGGGTCCTGGTTGCGCAGCTGGGTGGTCAGCAGGGTCAGGAAGGTCTCGAAATTCGAGGCCAGGGTCGCCGAGCCGGTCGCGGTGCGCGAGGCGGCGTTCGAGGTGGTGACGGCATCAACCATCGGTCAGACCTTCATATCCACGCCGGCGGGCGTGAGGGACAGCGACTGCCAGCGGGGGGGCTGGGCGGCCACGTCGGCTTCGGTGTTCAGGCGGGCGGCGGCCGCGAAGGCCCGGGACTGGCCCTGACGGCTGTCCTGACCGCGATCAAAGGCGCTGGAGCCGCTGTCCCGCTGGGTGAACTCGAACGAGTCCTCCGTCAGCTGGAAGCCCTGCTGCTCCAGCTGGCGACGCAGGTCATCGACCCGGCCCTTGAGATCGGTGGCGGCGGCGGGATTGTCGAAGGCCAGCCGGGCGGCCAGTCGTCCCTCGGCGTCAATGTCCAGCTTGACGTCGATCCGACCGAGTTCGTCGGGCGTCAGGGACATCTCGAAGCGGGTCGAGCGACCGTCCAGCTTCTTCAGGATCTGGGCGGCGATCTGGGCGGTCGCCTCGATGGCCGCCCGCGACTGGGTCGGGGACAGGGCCTCGCGCGCGGCGTGGGCGGTCTGGGCCGACGGGGCGGCCTCGGGCGCCGTTGCATCAATCGGGGCATCGGCCGCGGCGTCAGGCGCGGCGTCGGCGATCTCGAGCGCCGGGGCGTCCGCCGTCGCCTTGGGCGACCTCGACGCCCGCCGATTTCGCCTTCTTCGAGCCCCTGCGCGTGCGCTGGTCCG
>NZ_JBLYQK010000056.1:0-8799 GCF_048799765.1 Brevundimonas sediminis | reverse complement strand
GCCAGGCCGCCCAGGCCGCCCAGGCCCGCCTCGAGGCCGTGTCGGCCACAGGGCCGGCCGCTCCGGCGCCCGTCGCCGCGACCGGCGGCTGATCACGGCGGAGTCTGTCGGATCGCCGCATGTCGTGGCCATGCCGCAATCGTGAGCCTATGTTGGCCCTGACATGAGCCTCGACCACACCCACGTCCGACCCTGGCGCCACATCGAGCGTCGCAAGAGCCGCCAGATCATGGTGGGCAATGTCCCCGTGGGCGGCGGCGCGCCGATCAGCGTTCAGTCGATGACCAACACGCCGACCTCGGACGCGGCGGCGACGATCGACCAGATCCGCCGTCTGGAGGAGGCCGGGGCCGACATCGTTCGCGTCTCCTGTCCCGACGAGGAGTCCACGGCTGCGTTCCGGACCATTGTTCGCGAGGCGAAGGTCCCGCTCGTGGCGGACATCCACTTCCACTACAGACGCGGTATCGAGGCCGCCGAGGCGGGCGCCGCCTGTCTGCGGATCAATCCGGGGAATATCGGCAACGCCGAGCGGGTGAAGGAGGTCATCAAGGCCGCCCGCGACAACGGCTGCTCGATGCGCATCGGCGTCAACGCCGGTTCCCTGGAACGGGAACTGCTCGAGAAATACGGCGAGCCCTGTCCCGACGCCATGGTGGAAAGCGCGCTGAACCATGCCCGCATCCTGCAGGACAACGACTTCCACGAGTTCAAGATCTCGGTGAAGGCGTCCGATCCGTTCCTGACGGTGGCCGCCTACCAGCAACTGGCCGAAGCCATCGACTGCCCCCTGCATCTGGGCGTGACCGAGGCCGGTCCGCTGCGCACCGGCACCATCAAGTCGGCCATCGGCATGGGGTCGATGCTGTGGGCGGGGATCGGCGACACCATCCGGGTTTCGCTGGCCGCCGACCCGGTCGAGGAGATCAAGGTCGGCTTCGACATTCTCAAGTCGCTGGGGCTGCGCCATCGCGGTGTGAACATCATCGCCTGTCCCTCCTGCGCCCGCCAGGGTTTCAACGTCATCGAGACGGTGGCGGTGCTCGAGGAGAAGCTGGCCCACGTGACCACGCCCATGTCGCTGTCGATCATCGGCTGCGTCGTGAACGGCCCGGGCGAGGCCCTCTATACCGACGTCGGCTTTACCGGCGGCGGCAAGGGGTCGGGCATGGTCTATCTGAACGGCAAGATCGCCCACAAGCAGGCCAATGAAGGCATGATCGACGAAATCGTCGCCCAGGTTGAAGCCAGGGCGGCCGAATTGGAAGCCGCCCGCAAGGCCGCCGCTGAACCCGCTCTCGCGGCGGCGGAATAAGCCTGTTCCGACACCGGCTGCTGGTTTAGTCAAACCGGATCATCCGGTGGGGTATTCAGAATGATCCGTCGCGTCGCGTCCGCGCTTGTCCTGGTTGTTTCTCTGGGGCTGGCCCCCGTCGCCCCGGCCTTCGCCCAGCAGGCCCCCGCACCGGTCACTTCCACCGCCGCAACAGCGGCCACCCATGTGGAGCTTGCTGCCCCGGACGGGCGCACCATCGACGTCAGCGTGTGGCAGGCCGCGAATGAGCAGGCCGTGATTGTCTTCGGTCACGGCTGGGGCAATTTTCCCGCCTCCTACAGCCGGATCATCGACTACTGGGTCGCCCAGGGCTTCACTGTCGTGGCGCCGATGCACACCGATTCCCTGCGTCACCCGCAGCACGCGGAGGCGACGCCGCAGAGCATCTTCATCAGCCGGATCGTCGATCTTGAGGTGGTGCGCGGCTATGTGAAGGCCTCGCATCCCGGAAAGCCCATGGTTGCGGCGGGCCATTCCTTCGGTTCGCTGAACGCCCTTATGGAAGCCGGCGCCGTGACGCCCGCCGGTCCCATGGCGGATGACGAGATCAAGGCGGTCGTCGCCTTCTCGTCCCCGGGCCTCATCCCGCAAGTGGTGACGCCGTCGACGTTCGCCACGGTGACGGCTCCGGTCCTGATGGTCACCGGCGACGCCGACCTTGTGCGGGGGTTCGTCACCGATCCGCGGGATCATCGCGCGCCCTTCGACGCCAGCCCGGCGGGCGACAAGATGCTGATGACCTTTGCAGGCGGTGATCACAGCCTCATCGGCAATGCCGACGCCGACGATTTCGCGCTGATCGCAACGACAGCGACCGACTTCATCCGGGCCCACGCCCTCGGCGATTCCGCCGCCCGGGCCCGCCTGGACGCCCTGACCGCGCCCGAGGGCGTCACCATCGAGCGCCGCTGATCCGATGAAGCTCTATATCACCACACCCTCGCCCTACGCCCGTAAGTGCCGGATCGTCGCCCGCGAGAAGGGGCTGGCCGTGCAGGAGATCGCGGTCGACCCCTACGCAAACGCGCCCGAGTTGCTGGAGTCCAACCCGGTCATCCAGGTGCCGTCCCTGATCGCCGCCGACGGCCTGCCGCTGAACGACAGCCCCGTCATCTGCGAGTATCTGGACGGCCTCGGTGACGGCCCGCGTCTGCTGCCGGCCGCTGGCGACGACCGCCTGCGGGTTCGGCGGATCGAGGGAGCCGCTGACGGGCTTCTGGAGATGGGCGTCAAGCTGGTGCTGGAGAAGCGGCGTCCTGAAACGGAACGCTCGCCGTCCTGGATGGCCCGCTGGAGCGACAACATGCACCGCGCGCTCGATGTTCTGGAGGCCGCCGGTCTGTCTGCGGACGATTTCCATATCGGGACGCTCACGACAGGCGTCGCCCTGACCTGGCTCGACTTCCGGCATCCGGATTTCGACTGGAAGACCAACCGCCCGGGGCTGGTGGCGTTGCAGGCGGCGCTCGAGGCGCGTCCGAGCTTCGAGGCGACCCGGCCCGTCTGACGCCCGGGGCCAGTCGCGCGCCAATTTCCCGTTTCGGTGATTGACGGGGCGGCCGCCTCAATGCGAGGTAGCGCCGGAGCCGCCGGGGGGCGGCTTGCTCTAAGTCTCGGGGGATTCTTTGTTTTCTGTTCGTTTCGCGCGCCGCGGCGCGCAAATGGTCGCGCTTGCCGTGATCGCGGTCAGCCTGCCGGCCTGCGCATCGATTATCCGGGGGGTCGATGAGGACTTCCGGGTCGAAAGCACCCCGTCCGGCGCCCAGGTTTCGACCACCAACGGCTTTGAGTGCGCGGCGACGCCCTGCACCTTCCGTATGCCGCGCAAATCCAACTTCGTGGCGACCGTCTCGATGGACGGCTACGTCACCCAGGAAGTCAGCGTCGTCGGTCGGGTCAGCCGCGACGGCATCGTCACGATGGCGGTGGGCAACGGCATTCTGGGCGGCGGCATCGGTGCGGCGGTGGACGCCACCTCCGGCGCGATGCGCGACCTGACGCCGAACCCGCTTGTGGTCGAACTTCTTACGCCCGCCCAGGAGGCCGAGCGCCTGTCACGGGAGGCCGCCGAGGCGGCCGCCGAGGCTGCGGACGCCGCCGCCCAGGCCGCCGACGCTGTGGCTGCCGCCGAAGCCGCCGCATCCGACACGGTCCCGGCGCCGCAGAGCTGAGCGAAACGCAGGGGCGAGACCAGGGGGTGCGGCCGGATCGGGTGCGGCCGCACAGCCCTACCGGAGCAGCCCTGCCAGCTGCAGCCCCTGGAAGCCGGCCAGCAGGATCAGCAAGCCGCCGACCGCCCAGGTCATGGGGCGGCGCGGAACCTTCTTGGCGATCAGGCCCGCGAAGGGGGCGGCGAGCAGTCCCCCCGCGACCAGGCCGCCGATCGCCGCGGCATGGTTTTCCAGGGCTCCGGCTTCCGTCCAATGGCCGGTGACCAGCGACCACACGAAGGTGGCGCTGACCGCCACGGTGACGAAGAACTCCGCGGTGTTGACTGTGCCGATGGCCCGCCTCGGCTCCTGACCGGCGCCGACGAGGGTCGAGGACACCGTTGGCCCCCAACCGCCGCCGCCCACCGCGTCCAGAAATCCGCCGATCGCGCCGAGGGGGGCGGCCCACAGGGGGCGAACCGGGCGGGACGGCGCGTTCCGGCCCGCGCGCCACAGGATCCAGAGCCCCATGAAGGCCAGGTAGGCCACGACGAAGGGCTTCACGACGTCCCCGTCCAGTCCGGCGAGGACATAGGCGCCGAGACAGCCGCCCATGACGCCGGCGACCGCCAGCGGCGCCAGGAGCCGCCAGTCGATGTTCCGATGCCAGGCGTGGCTGCCGGCCGAGGCGGCGGTGGTGAAGACCTCCGCCCCGTGCACGCTGGCCGACGCTGTCGCGGGGGGGACGCCGAAGGCCAGCAGGACCGACGACGAAATCACGCCGTAGGCCATGCCCAGGGCCCCGTCGACCGCCTGGGCCAGAAAGCCGACGGCGAGGAAAAGCAGGAAGGTGTCCATGAAAGCTCCGGCGGCCCTGTCGACCGCAGCCGATCTTCGCTGAATGGCGGGCCACGGCAAGGGTTGCGCAGGGCCGTCGCCGGTGACGCCTGTGTGACCGCGCATCGACAGGGCGGGCCGCGCCGCGCTAAAGGCTGCGACCCCTTCTTTCACGGAGTTCTCCTTGCGACTGCCCCAGGCCCGGCTTGATCAGGTGCTCGATCGTTTCCACGAGGTGGAGGCGCGCATGGGCGCGGCCAGCGACGGCGCCGAGATCGTGCGCCTGTCGAAAGAGCATGCCGAGCTGAAGCCGGTCGCCGACGCCGTGCAGGGGTTGGCGAAGGCCCGCGCCGAGATGGTCGATCTGGAAGCCATGGCCGAGGATCCGGAGATGGCCGACATGGCCGCCGAGGAGCTTCAGGCCCTGAAGGAGCGCCTGCCGGAGCTGGAGCGTGACGTCGCCCTGCTGCTGGCGCCCCGCGACGCCGACGAGAACGCCTCCGCCGTGCTGGAAGTGCGCGCCGGAACCGGCGGCGACGAGGCCGCCCTGTTCGCGGGCGACCTGTTCCGCATGTACTCCCGCTACGCCTCCACGCGCGGCTGGCGTGTGGAGGTGGACAGCGCCACCGACGGCGAGATGGGCGGCTACAAGGAAATCATCGCCACCGTCACCGGCGAGGGCGTCTTCGGTCGGCTGAAGTTCGAAAGCGGCGTCCACCGCGTCCAGCGCGTGCCCGCCACCGAGACGCAGGGCCGCATCCATACCTCGGCCGCCACCGTCGCCGTCCTGCCCGAGGTCGAGGACGTCGAGATCGAGATCCGCGATCAGGACATCCGCATCGACACCTATCGCTCGTCGGGCGCCGGCGGTCAGCACGTCAACAAGACCGACTCCGCCGTCCGCATCACCCACCTGCCCACCGGCATCGTGGTGACCTCGTCCGAGAAGTCGCAGCATGTGAACCGCGACAAGGCGATGAAGAACCTGCGGGTCCGCCTGTACGACATGCAGCGACAGGAGAAGGACAAGGCCCGCTCGGACGCCCGGAAGTCGCAGGTCGGCTCGGGCGATCGGTCCGAGCGCATCCGCACCTACAACTTCCCGCAAGGCCGGGTGACCGATCACCGCATCGGCCTGACCCTGCACAGCCTGCCGCAGATCCTGGAGGGCGAGCTCGACCCGATGCTCAACGCCCTGATCGCCGAGGACCAGGCCGCCCGCCTGGCCGATCTGGAAGCCGAGTTCGGCTGAGGCTAGCTGCGGCTGCGTATGCGCCGCCGCATCAAACGGTCCGACAGGGCCTCGGCATGCTTCAGGGTGAAAGCCAGGGCGGCCGGATTACCCCGGCGCGGCCCCACCGTGTCGGCCACGACGGCGCCGCGATCGCCGATGGCCCGCGGCGCGCCGGTGGTCGTGTCCATGGCCGTCTGGTGCTCGATCTCGGCGTTCAGTTCGGCCCCCATGATGACGATCTGCACCGTCAGCCAGGTCCACAGCAGGAAGCCCATCATCGCCGCCAGCGGGCCGTAGGAGGCTGTGCGCACGAAGGTCGAGACATACCAGCTGAACCCCAGCGACAGGCCCAGGCTGAGCAGGGCGGCGAAGATGGCGCCGGGTGTCAGCCAGCGCCAACGCGCCTTCTGGCGGCAGGGGCCGACCCGGTAGATCAGGGTCAGGGCCGCCATATAGCCCAGCAGGAGGACCGGCCAGCGGAAGGGCGTCAGATAGGCCCACTCGTCCTTCAATCCGAGGACCCCCAGGACGACCGGGACCCCGACCACCATGCCGGCGGACAGCAGGACGGCCACCAGCCCTCCGGCGGTGAAGCCCATGCAGATCAGATTGTAGCGGACGATATTGCGACGCTCGACCTCGTGGTAGGCGATGTTCAGTCCGTAGAAGAGCACCTTGATCGCCCCGTTCGCCGTCCACAGCGACAGCGCGAGGGTCCAGACCAGGGTGAAGGTCAGCTCGGTGTTGGTGTTCTCGGCCAGACGCTGCATTTCAGCGCCGAGGAACTCGGCCACGCCCGCGGGCAGGACTGAATAGAGAAAGGCCAGCCGGCCCCAGGCGTCGTTCGGATCGGCGAACAGGCCGTACAGGGTCACGAAGGCGGCCAGGGTCGGGAACAGGGACAGGACCACGAAGAAGGTCACCCCGCCCGCAACGAAGCCCACGCGGTCGCCGAAATAGGATGCGCCCACACGCCAGACGATGTCGGTCCAGCCCTTGCGCGGAATCTGCTCGGGCCGGCGGGCCATGCGCCCCCGGCCCGGCTCCTTCGCCTCGAAATCCTCCGGGGTCGGCGGGGGCGGGGTCAGGGGCTCCGGACGCTCGGGCCTGAGTTCGATGCCGTATTTGTGTCCCCGGGTGTAGAGCAGGTGCGCCGCCCCGGCGCCGGCCGCCAGGCCGCCGACGATGGCTCCGGCCACGCCCCAGAGACCCGGCCCGCTCTTCCTGCCCGACTGACGCTGCATCCGCCCGTCAACGGCCAAGCTGTCCGGACGTTCCCGCGCTCGGCGCTTGAAATCCCGCGCGGTCCGGTCCAAGCCCCTGCGCATGACCGACGCCGCCCCCGCCCGCACCCTGCTGACCACCTGGAAGGCCGCCCAGGCCGCGCTCAAGGCCGGGAAGATCGACAGCCCGTCGATCGACGCCCGCCTGCTGCTGGAGGTGGCGGCGGACTGTTCGCGGACGGACATCCTCACCGACCCCTATCGTCCCGTCACCGCTGAACAGCAGGCGACGATGGAGGGCTATGTCGACCGCCGCCTGAAGCGGGAGCCGGTGTCGCGGATCCTGGGCCGCAAGGGCTTCTGGAAGATCATCCTCAACGTCACCCCGGACGTGCTCAGCCCCCGCCCGGACACCGAGGCGATCCTCGACGTGGTCCTGCTGGCCTACCCGCCGCAGGAAGCCTTCACGATGATCGACCTGGGCACCGGCTCGGGCGCCATCCTGCTGGCCACTCTGGCCGAGCGCCCGGCCGCGAGGGGCGTCGGCACCGACATCTCCACCGAGGCCCTGGCCGTGGCGCGCGAAAACGCCGCCAACCTCGATCTCGGCGGCCGCTGCGATTTCATCCGGACCGAGTGGGCGACGGGCTTCGCGGACCAGAGTTTCGACCTGGTGGTCTCCAACCCGCCCTACATCCCGTCCGGCGATATCGCGGGACTGGACCCCGAGGTGCGCGAGCACGATCCGCATCTGGCGCTGGACGGCGGCCCGGACGGTCTCGTCGCCTATCGCGAGCTGGCCCCCGAAATCATGCGAATCCTCAAGCCCGGCGGGACCTTCGCGGTCGAGATCGGCTGGGATCAGGGCGCGCCGGTCAAGGCGCTGTTCGAGGCGGCGGGCTTCACTGACGTCATCGTGGTCAAGGACCTGTCCGACCGCGATCGCGTCGTCACCAACGGGCCCGATCCCCGCACGAACCCGATCCCGAAGATGTATCCCGAGGCGGGCTGAGAGGGGCGACGCACAATCCCTCTTGGAAACGCCACAAAGCCGCGCTAAGTCTTCGCTGTCTCCCACCAGAACGCACGCCTCGAACCTGTCCGGTTCCTGATTCGCGCGCGTTCCGGACCGTGACGGTCGGGCCAGTCGCCCGGCGGACCACGGGGCGACACGGCTTTCCGAACACATCGCCAGCGGGGAATAGGCCCCGCCCGAGACGGAACACCCCCGGATGGAGACCGAGCCCGAGGCCCGGTTCGTCCTCCCCACCAAGGCACGGTAGCGTCCGATGAGAGATTTCAAGGGCATGAAGCGTCAGCGCGGACGCAACAGGAAGCCCGGCGGCGGCGGCAACGCCAACGCCACCAATCCGAACCGCTCCTGGGACTCGCAGGGTCCGGAGAACATCAAGGTCCGGGGCAACGCCCAGACCGTCTATGAGCGGTACATGCAGCTGGCGCGCGATGCGGCGGCCGGCGGCGACCGCGTTCTGGCCGAGAACTACACCCAGCACGCCGAGCACTATTTCCGCGTCCTGCGCGCCCTGCAGCCGGCCCGTCCGGTGTCCGAGATCGCCCAGCGTGAACTGGCCGGTCAGGGCTTCGACATCGACTTCGAGGATGAGTCCGGGGCGCAGGCCGCCGCCATCCTCGCCGCCCAGCAGGCCGAGGCCGATCGCGCCGCCGAGCAGGAGCGCCGCCAGCGCGACCAGGAAGAGCGCCAGCAGGAGCGCCAGAACAACAACGGCGAAGGCCGTCGGGACCGCGAGGACCGCGAGCCCCGCGCCGAGGGTGAGGACGGTCAGGGCCGTGAGGGCGGACGTCGCGAGAGCCGCCGCGAGCGCTGGGAGCGCCGCCGCGAGGAGCGCAACCGTCGCTTCGAGACCGAGGCCGGCGGCGAGGCTTCCACCGACGCGGGCGAGGGCGCTGCGCCTGCCGGGGATGCGGCCGCCGATGCGGCGCCGGCTCGCGGTGAACCTGCTCGGCTCCCTGCTGCTGCATCTGTTCGTCGCGCGTCCG
>NZ_JBLYQK010000055.1:0-9433 GCF_048799765.1 Brevundimonas sediminis | reverse complement strand
AGCAAAAACTTTATATAAATGGTGTTGAGGTTTTTTTAACAAAAAAAGAGATTTTATTTTTAGAACTTTTTTCTCAAGATTTACATCATGTTGCAAGTTATGATGAAATTGTAAATTATGTTTGGGAAGGTGAAGAAACAAACCTTACAAATATAAGAGCCATGATAAAAAGATTAAGAAAAAAACTTCCAATTGATAGTATTGTAATCGTAAAAGGAATAGGTTATGAGATTAATAGCTTTATATCTTTTGTGATTGGCACGTTTATTGTTATTGAGTTTTATTCAATAACTGGAAATGCATATACGATAAGAACTGGAAAAGAGTTAGAGGATAAAGACTTTTTATCTTTTGCTCTTTTAACCATGAGGGATAAAGTTGAAGAAACATTAAAAAAGAAGTTTAAGGATAAAGAATGAACTACGGATATGTAGATAAAAAATGCTTGCACAAGCAAGCGGAATTAATATGTAATGTGTTAGGCAATGGTAAAAATAATACAGCAAATAAATACAAATGTAGAAAATCAAACTCACAAAACAGAACTCTTGTCTTTAAAGCTAGACAGCATGGATAAAGATTTAAAAGATTTTAAAAAAGACCTAAGAGAAGATATAGATAGAGTAGATAAAAAAGCAGAAGACGCTATGCATGTGGCTGAAAAAGTAAAAGAAAAAATATTAATTTGGTCTGGTGGTATTGCGGCAGTAATGGCTGTGGGATGTATAATATGGATTGTTTACTCTCAGATGAAACAAGACAACGATAAACTGGAAGAAAGATTAAGAAAATATGAAATAAATCAAGGGATAAACTATGGAAGACAACAAGGTTCTAAATAAAATATATGATTTAATAATGAAGCCTTTTAGACTAAATCTACCAAAAATGAAAAACTTTCAAAATAACTCAAAAAACTAATAAAACTTTAAGATAATTTCATATATCATTTGTATATTAAAAACAAAGGATGAATATGAAAAAAGAAAAACTAAAACCAATACATGTAGAATCAGAAGTACATAAACAAATAAAAATCCAAGCTTCAATTAAAGGTATGAAAATAAAAGACTATCTAAAATATCTTGCAGAAAAGGATAAGTAGTGAATATAGCAACACTTTTTTCAGGGGTGGGAACACCAGAACTTGCACTAAAAGCATTAGGTGTAGAGCATAAAACAATTTTTGCTTGTGAAATAGATAAGTATGCAAGAAAAACATATCTAGAAAACAACCAAGAACCAAATACTTTTTATGAAGATGTAACAAAACTAGATGCAAATAAATATCTAAACCAAATAGATATTTTAATAGGTGGTTTTCCTTGTCAAGCATTTTCAATAGCTGGCAAGCAGCTAGGTTTTGAAGATACAAGAGGTACATTATTTTTCGACTGTGCAAGAATAGTAAAAGAATGTAAACCTAAGGTATTTGTTTTTGAAAATGTAAAAGGCTTAATATCTCACGACAAACCAAAACAAGCACTATACTTAAACGGAACAATATATAAAAAAGGTTATCCGTCTCACTTTAATAAAGAATATGATGGACACAAAAAAGGGATAGGAAAAACACTATATACAATAGAAGCAGTTTTGATTGAACTAGGCTACCCAAAAATATATTGGGATGTGGTAAATACAAAAGACTATGGTATACCTCAAAATAGAGAAAGAATTTACATAGTAGGTTTCAAAGATGAGGTAGGATTTGAATTTGCCCCAAAACAAGAACTAAAATTAAGACTAAAAGATATGCTTGAAGATTATGTTGATGAAAAATATTTATTAAACCAAACAAATATTAATTTGATGAACACTATCTGTGGGAAAGATACAAGATGGAGGAAAATGAAAAATCCTATTGACGGATGTGCGGGAGCTATATGTGCAACACATTCAAAAGGGCTGCCAAGAGGTGTAATAATAAATAACAAAGAAATTCAAGAAAAAATTTACAAAGAAGGCACTATTAAATTAGAACAAGTTGCAACTCTAAACATAAAAGGTAATGATTCAATAAAAAGAATATACAGTGGTGATGGATTGTGTCCATCACTAACTACAATGCAAGGTGGACATAGAGAACCAAAGGTTGCTATTGCAAGTGGAGTAATAGAGATAGAAAATGATGAGGTAAGAGTAAAAGAAGCAATAAAACTAGGATATAAAGTAGCAGAAGAAGGAGATAGTATAAACATATCTGTACCATCTTCTAAAACAAGAAGAGGAAGAGTAGGTAGACAAGTAGCTCAAACTCTTGATACAGCTTGTAATCAAGTAGTGTTTAAAATAGTAGATGATACACAAGGTTTTGATGGTGTAAGAGAATGTGAGGAATATTCACCAACTATTAGAGCTGGAAGAAGTGGTTTAAAGTGGAGTCAAAACAACTATATCTTTAGAAAGTTAACTCCAAGAGAATGCTTCAGATTACAAGGTTTTGATGATAGCTTTATCTTTCCACAAAAAATGTCAGATACACAACTATACAAACAAGCAGGCAACGGAATGAGTAGAAACGTACTAGAAATGATTTTTACTAAAATATTAACATCATACACAAAATACATAAAGGATAAAAAATGAAAAAATTTGACCTAGAAAGACTAAAAGGGAAAAAAGTAGTAGTAAATTGTAAAACAGAAGAACAAGCTCAAGCTTTTATTAATTGGGTTGCTAGTTTAGGTAAAGAAAAACCTTATAATAATCGTTGGCTTGAACACCAAGAAGATACTTGTTGTTATTTAAATAGTGATTTAACTTGTCAATATTTGCCTAAGGAATGGTTTAGAAAATATAGATATGAAATAATATCTTTTAAAGAAGCACTATTAAAAGAAGATAAGAAGCAAAATAAAAAAGACAAAAAAATAAGCAAATTAAATAAAGAAAATAAAGAGATAAAAGAAAAATTAACTAATGCAAATCAGGCGGTAAAAGTATTAGTAAATACAGGTGAAAAACTAAACAAATATATAGAAACATTAGAAAAGCAACTAGAGCAACTAGAGCAACAAGACAAAGCAATAGCAAGAAAAGATGAGCAGTTTTTATGGCTCACCAAAAGCTTATCAAGATGAGATTATAAATAATAATTAAACAAGAGATAGGATAAAAAATGAAATTAAACACAGATAAGCTACACACGAGAGTAATTAAAATAATAGAAGAGTTAGAGCAACACATGAAACATATTGACCGTTCAACTGTATCGTACAAGTTTATAAGCATCTATCACAAGAAGTTAAATAAAGCATTGAAGGAGTGTGAATATTCAAAAGAAAAGAAGTAGGGTAAGACAATGAGTGCTGAGGTAGACAAATACGAACAAGAACAAAATGAAGCACTATCTAAGTTAAAAAAGTGTAAAAATAGAGTAAAAGACAGCTGTATGCCTTGTAAAGATTTTTTTCAGTGTGAAACAAGAGCAGAATACGTAAAGAAAACCTATCAGTCTATGAATAAAGGTAGCACTGGTGGGTTTGAATTTTAAAGGAAAATAAGTGGAAAACAAATATGTAAGTATAGATATAGAAACAACAAGCGATAATCCAGAAACAGGAGAAATATTAAGTTTTGGGGCAGTAATAGAGGACCTAAAAACAAAAAAGCCAATAGAAAAATTATCTAAGTTTCATGTTTATTTAAAATCAAACAGTCACATAAAGGGAAATCATTACGCATTAGCAATGAATGCACCTATCTTAGATGCAATAAGCGGAAGAGTAAAAAGTGATATTGAAATTATAAAACATGATGAATTAGAATTTAGATTTTATGATTTTTTGATAAAAAATGGATTTCAAGAAAAAAATTTTAAAATTATAATAACAGTAGCAGGAAAAAACTTTGCAGGATTTGATGCACAGTTTATTAAAAAATTAAATTGGAATAGTGTAATTTTTAGATCAAGGGTAATTGATGTAGGTTCGCTAATGTGGGATAAAAAAAGTTTGCCACTTCCAGCACTTGCAGAATGCAAAAAAATAGCAAAAATAAAAAGTTAACTATCACATGATGCTCTAGATGATGCAATAGATGTAATAAAATGTATAAGATATGCACAAGGAATATGAAATGAAAAATGAAATACTAGACTATTTAGCAGAAGCTGAAGGCTTAACGGTACACAAAAACAAAGGAGAAGAAGATATAACTTCTCCATATGGAATATATAAACATATTCATCCCGATGCAAAAGTATTTGAATATATAGATAGTTTGCTTTTAGAATTAAATATACAAAAAAATACAAAAAAATTAGAAAAAAAAGAATTAGAAAAATTAAATAATAAAATTAAAACTACAAAATTTATACAAGACAATATAAGAGATTTGGCATGGAACTTTTATGAAGACTATTTTTCAAATCTATATTTATCTCTTTTCCCAAAAGAAGCAGTGATATCTTTTTTGTCTATGTACACTACTTCATCAAAAGCAGGCATAATGTCAACACAAAAAGCAATCAATGATGTGATATCAAATGGCTTTATATCTTCGGAAGGATTAAAAAGCAAATACTTGTCAGAAGATGGAATATTTGGAAATGAATCAAGAAAAGGTCTAGCAAAAATAAATCAACTTTACAAAGATGGAGGTATATTTGTTGGATATTGGTTTGAGGAAAAAATGATAAAACATATGATACTTTACTATGATGAACTAGCAATTGAAAAGCCAGAAAAATTTAAGAAATTTTACAAAGGTTGGAGAAATAGAATGGAAAAACTTTCAGATACTGCATAAAGCATAAGCCCCTATATGGTAAAATAAAACCAAAAAGGGGCTAAAATAGAAAATGAAGAAAAATATGCAGCAGGACAAATGGTTGGAGAATTTCTAATTTGTGATATTAGAGATTCACTAAACTATAAAATTGAAATTGACACTCTATCAGTTAAATAATCTATTTAGAAAAAACTTGTTTTTATGCAGTTCAATTTCCCATTGTTATTCTTACACAAAGAATCAAATTAAACAAATGCCAATAGTGCAATAAAGGATTATTATGAACAACAATGAAGATATTTCAACTCTACCTTTGTATAAAGCAAATAAAAAGAAACCTTTTTCAAATGAAATACTAGAAGAAAAAACAGATATTCAAATATCGGTAGAATCAGCATCAAGTGGAGTGTCAGTAGACGGAAGTTTTCATATAATAGTAGTTGATAACAAAGAGCTATAATTCAACAGCTCTTTGAATCTTTTCTATTTATAGAATAAAACATATCCACAATCTTTTTTGCATCTACTATATCTTGCTCTTTTTTCCATAACCACTTTTTATTCTCCAATAAAGCTATTTTTGTAAGCTTGTTATCAGGAGAAGGATTTTTTATAATTAATCTCAAAGCAAAAGGTATTGCCATAACAGAAGTATTTTTATCTTTAGTTATAAAAATAAAATCATCCCAAGCATTTTTTACTAACTTATTTAAGTTATATTTTTTCCTCGCATAACTTCTAACTTTCAAATTTAAAAAATAATAAAGTTGATTTAAATTGTCATTCATAGGATTGCCATCTTCTTTATACATAGCTAAAAAAGCCCTAGCAATAATAAACCCCTCAACAGATTGTGCTTTCATAAATATTTCCTTGTAATTTTAAGTTCATCTTCAAAAAACCTTATTTTTTTATTTACATCTCTAAGTTCGCTGAAACAACCATCTTTAATAAAAATACTTTTAGCATAATAAAGAGATCTTAATTTATCTTGTAAATATTCTATATCGTCTAAAACATCATATATAGCATAATCACCATATCCACCAAAAAATAATCTCTCGTAATCAAAATAATTATCAATAATGTTTAAATCTAACTTTCTTATGCCAGCAAAAGAACCGTCATGTAAATTTCCACCAAATAAATAATCACTCATTACATCATCCTTTCACTACAAAACTAGGCTCTTGATATTGGCTAACAAACTTTTTAACTCTTTCAATATCAATAGCTGCAACAATATTATTGTATTTTTCTTGCAACAAATTAAGTTTATACTCAATATCATTTATTTTTTCAGAAGCCAGTCTTAGTTCAGTGTTCTTACTTGCAATAGTTTTATTAAAATGACTAGTAATATCAGCAACTTTTTTCTCTTCAAGCTTAAGCAACTCATCTTTAACATTGAGAAGCTTTAATAATAAATCATTTTGTTCTTTTAGTGTATTTTTCATAATCATCCTTTAAAAATATAATTAATATCTAAATCAAACTCAACACATACAGGAAGAATCTTTCCATATGGAATAACATCGACACCCATACTTTTTTCTCTATGCCTATATGTGTTAATAGTATTCTTTTGTTTGTACTGAAAAAAATCTATCCAATCACTTTGTTTTGCAAGCAACCTATCAGTAACAGCAGCTTTCAATAGCTCTTCACTAAACCTTTTTAAAATATCATCTAGTTTATACATTTGCATCCTTTTTATTTAACTTTACTTCCACTAAAAATATATAGTCATTGCCTTGATATGTTCTATTTAATCCGCATTCTTGCATTTGCTGATTGTACAAATCTTTAAACAAACCATGACCTATTTCTTCATAGGATTCTCTATTAAAATAGCCTATCCAGTCAAGACCAAGTCCTTTTAATATATCTTCATTTATATCCGCACCATCAAAATATCCAACTTTTGATATTTCACTTGGTCTAACAATTCTAATATCTAAGCAGTCAATACTGTATCTTGATTGTTCTTTTGTCATTTGCGAAGCAGGTTGCCAATCGCAAAGTTGGATTTTATTTTTAGTATCATCTGCCTTATATTTTATTTTATTATCACAATCTTTTCTGCTGTCTGAAAACTCTTCCTTAACCCATACATCTTTGTCGCCTTTTTGAAACTCAAATTCATGGGCTATAAAATCTTTTATATAGATTCTATAATTCTTTTCAATAATACCATTTATATAATTATTTTTAATGCTTAATGAATACTCATCTCCTTCATTGTCTTTTTGTATAACTGGAAACATTAACATAGTAGCACCATTTTCTAGCGCCTTGATTTGACTTGTTGTTAATTCTATTGATTTGCTCATTTTCATCCTTTTAATTGATATATTGAAAGTATATACTATATATACTGAAAGTATTCTTAAAGCAAGGACTTCTAATTCTAACTTCAATTCTAAAAACAAAACAATTCATAACAACTCCTTTAAATTAAATTCTTTGCTTGCATATATAGTATTATTCAATAATAAAGTCTATGCTAAAATTTTTTTTATACATTTCAAGAAAATACTTTACATCTAGTACTGCATTTTTTTCTTCACCTCTAGTTCCATCCAAATCATATCTCATGAAAATAAGATAATCTTCGTCATGCTCATGCTCTATATCATCAGGATAAGGAATCAAACAAAACTTATTCATTAAACTTAAAGAGTCAATATGATTTTGCAATTCAGTAGTATCTTTATAATCACTGTTTTTACAATGTTCCAATTCTGATTTTAAAATCATTTTTACAGTACCAATATCTCCTATCTTTAAGTGACCAAATATCTCGTTAATAATCTTTACATCTTCGTCATCATCTTCATATACTTTATTAATAAAGTCTAAACCTTTTTTCATATCCTCTGTTTTCATAATATTTCCTTTTTAAATTTTTTTCTTTTCTGCTATAAATCAAAAAACAATTCCAGGTGGATCTAAACATGGAGCAAACCTAAAAACCTCTAATAACAAAACAACACTCTCATATAAAAAATCACCCCTTGTTCTTATATAACTTAACCTACTAAATACACAACAAAAAGAAAAAAGTTTTAGTCCTCTTTTTTTGCTAAAATAGAAAAAATTATTAATAAAAAAATCTATCGACTTTTCTACCATATCCCTTAATACACCGTATGAGTAATACATAATCCTATATATCTTTTTGCTAAACCTATCAGTACTTTTAGAAACAAACCTAACCTTCTTGCCAAGTTGCTTTCTCATCCTCTTTTTCTGAACTTCTAAATTCCATATTTCATCATCTGATAAATCTTTTGCATAATCTTTAATCACATAGTTATATACTGCAATATCTTTTTCTGGTATTGTAAGATAGCATCTATTTTTGTTTAGATTAAATTTAGTAATTGTTTTTGATAGGATTTGTTCTGCTGAGGTTGATGAGGTGCTTGATGTTGCCGACACAGATGTCGGTGACTTAATCCATAACTGCAAATGAATATGAGGATTACTAAACTTTTTACCCAGCTCTATATTCATAAAATATTTAACATTATCACTATTATTCAATAACTTAGCTATATATGCTCTAATTCTGATTAACTCTCTTAGTTTAGCATATCTACCATTTTTAATAGTTTTACCTCTCACGGTGCTAGGAACAGTAAAAGAAAGCATATATTTATTCCATGAAGAATATTTATTAGCCATAGTGTAGTATTCATGTCTTATAGAACTATGTCTTTTTCTATAATTAGCTATTTTTTCAGCTTTAGTAAGTAAAAATTTGCTTTTATTAGAAAAATTAGTTATAATAAACTCCTACACATTAATAATCATCCTTAAAAGAGCCAGCTTTATCCCTGGCTCTTTTTTTATTCTCAAATAAATCTAAAAAATAATAAATTTATCAAAAAATAAAAACTCCCAAAAATTCGTACTTTAGTTAGCTTTTATCCCGTATAAGAATAAAAGCCATTTTCAATAAAATAATTTTTTATTTCCGTATTCCATTTGTTAATATCTCTTGTAATTTTTTTACTAGGGATATTTTTTTCGGTTTCTATTTGAAAAGATATATCATCTATTTTAGAAACAAATCTTTCATCTTTAAAAATAGAAACAATTTTCTTTTCTATGCTAGGTAATAATCTTTTTAATTTTTTAGCAATAAAGCCATTTGTTTTACCAAGAAGTCTTAATCTAATAATCTCTTCAGTTTCCCATTCTTTAAAAGGACCTTTGTTTTTAGCAGTTTTAGCAACATTTTTTCTATATTTTTCTTTATATTTATTTTTTTTATTAAAATTATAAACATATTTTTTCCTGCAAGAAAGCTTACCGCATAAAACAGCATGGGGTATACTAGACCAAGTTTTTTCCTTACATATAGCACAAAAAAATTCCCTGTCTTCTTTTAGTCTAGTTATGTTTTTATGTGCTCTTTTACATTCTGCATCACCACAAGAAACTTGTCTTTTATGGAAAGGAAAAAATAAAGTTTTACAGTAAGGGCATCTTTTTCTTCTTTTTTTAGGTTTATTTTTTAATCTCCAAAGTCTTTGCTGTTCCTTTTTGCAAGAGTCGCTTTTACATATTTTTTGATCGCTTCTTTTTGGTTTAAAATCATCGCCACAAATAGAACATATATACATAATAAAAATCCTTATTTTAAAATCCTCATACAGAGCCTAAATAATATAGGCTCTTAATCAAGATT
>NZ_JBLYQK010000054.1:0-9828 GCF_048799765.1 Brevundimonas sediminis | reverse complement strand
CGTCGACCGTGTAGGTCCGGTCGATCCTCGGATCAGTGAAAGCAGAGCCGCGAGCACACGGTGCAGGTGCGCCCGCGCGTCGGCGAAACCGGGGACGCCGCCGCCGCCCGCGCCGCCGAGACCCTGGCCGGGGTCACGGGCGTGGACGAGGCCGAGGCCATGGATCGCAAGGCGGCCGAGGACCTGCTGCGCCCCTGGGTCGGGGACGCGGTCCTGCCGGACCTTCCCCTGCCGCATCTGGTGACCGTCCGGCTGAACCGGGACGCGCCGGCCAGCGCGGTCACCCTGAGCCGCGCCCTGGCCGAGGCCGGCGTCGACGCCAGCGTGGACGACCACAGCCTGTGGCGCGGCGAAGCCGAGCGATCAGCCGCCCTGATCACCCTTCTCGCCATCCTGGCCTTCCTCCTCACCGCCGGGGCGGCCGGGGCGGCGGTGGCCTATGCGACCCGCGCCGGAATGGCGGCGCAGGCGTCGGTCATCCAGACCCTGAGCCTGAACGGCGCCTCGGACGGGCGGATCGCCGGCCTGTTCCAGCGGCGGTATGGACTGCTGGCGGCCGGAGCGGGCGCGGCCGGCGCCGTCACGGCCATGGGGGCGGCCGCCCTCATGCGGCTGCTCGGCGGCAGCGACGGCCTGACGCCGGCCCTGCCGATCGCCTGGACGGATGTGCTGATCCTCTCGCCATGCCCGCTGCTGGCCGCTACGGTGGCGCTGGTCGCCGCGCGCCTCACCGCGCTGGCGCGTCTGCGGGGGCACGGGTAGGCTGAGGGCATGAAGTTTCTGACTTTCATAGCCATTCTGGTGCTGATCTGGTTGATCGGCCTGTTCGTCTTCGCCGAGCGGGTGCGCGGCTACACGCCCGCGCCCGAGCCGGAACGCGCCGACGCCATCGTGGCCCTGACCGGGCCGTCGGCGGAACGGGTGAACGCCGCCATCCGTCTGCTGGAGCAGGACAAGGGCGAACGCGTGCTGATCTCGGGCGTGAACCGCGAGGTGCGCCGCAAGGAACTGCGCGCCCTGACCCCGGGGTCGACCCGGCTGTTCAACTGCTGCGTCGACCTGGGCTTCGAGGCCGAGGACACCATCGGCAACGCCCAGGAGATCGCCGCCTGGGCCGACTCCAAGGGGTATGACAGCCTGATCGTGGTCACCTCGGACTACCACATGCCCCGGGCCCTGACCGAAATCCGCGCCGCCGCGCCGGGCGTGACGCTGACTCCCTACGCCGTCGAGACGCCGTCACTGGACAATTCCCGGTGGTGGCGCGCCGCGGTGACCGCCCGGCGGATGACGCTGGAATACCTGAAATACCTCGCCGCTCTCGGCCGCTTCGCCGTCGGCAAATTGACCGGCGAGGGCCGCCCGGCGGCGGATGTCGCGCCGGAAGAGAAGGCCGCCTGACTGTGCTGATCCTGCGTTCGCTGCTGTTTACCGCCTGGCTGTACCTGTCGATGCCGATCTTCGCGATCGGCCTGTCGCCGGCGCTCCTGATGCCCCACCGCTACGCCATGGCGGTCATCAAGGTCTGGGCCCGCTTTGTCCTGTTCGGCCTGCGCTGGATCGCCGGGATCAGGGTCGAGGTGCGCGGGCTTGAGCATCGCCCGACCGGCCCGGCCCTGCTGGCGCCCAAGCATCAGGGGATGCTGGACGTCGTCGCGCCCTTCACCTTCCTGGACGACCCCTGCTTCGTGCTGAAGAAGGAGCTGATGGGGCTGCCCTTCTTCGGCTGGTTCGCCTGGAAGACGGCGATGATCCCGGTCGACCGTTCCGCCGGTTCGACCGCGCTGAAGACCATGGTCAAACAATCGCGCGCCCGCCTGACCGACAACCGCCAGATCGTCATCTTCCCGGAAGGGACGCGCAGCGAGCCGGGCGCCCCGGCCGACTACAAGCCGGGCGTGGCGGCCATCTATCGCGACCTCGACGTCGCCTGCTGGCCGGTCGCGACCAACTCCGGCTGTCACTGGCCCGCCCACGGCTTCATCTATCGTCCTGGCGTCGTGGTGTTCGAGTTTCTCGAGCCGATCCCCGCGGGCCTGAAACGCGCCGAGTTCATGAAGCGGCTGGAAGACGGGGTGGAGACGGCGTCGACGGCGCTGCTCGAGGCGGACAGCAAATGATCGCGCTTGCGCTTCTCACGACGCTTCTGTGGGAGCCGCAGGCCGCCGGCGCTTCGCCCCAGTCGCAAGCCCCGCACCTCAACTGTGAACGCGGCCCCGTTCACCGCACCTATCGCGGCACCCCGTGGCTGGTTTACGGGTGTGACGATGACATCAGCGCTGTGTTCATCACCGATCAAGGCAGCGCGGCCTTTCCCTTCATGTTCATGCTTTACGTCAAGGACGGAAAGTATGCCCTGTATGGCGAAGGCACGGGCACGAAGGCTGTCACGGATCGCGCCTACGCCGACCTGACGGCAATGGACGCAGAGGACATACAGGCCCTGCTCAACGAGACCCGCTCTGTTCCGGACGAGTGAACTAGCGCACCGTTTCCCACGCCAGCGCGTGCACCTTGTCCCGGCCCAGGGCGGCGACCAGGGGGGGCTCGGCGAAAAGACCGGCCACGGCGGGGTCCCGCACGTCGAGCCCGCCGGTGAAGGCGCCGAAGGCGGGCATCAGCAGGCGCTTCCCGTCCGTAACGAAACAGGGCCGGCGGACGCCCCGACCGTAGGCGGCCACGCGGGCGGCGGGGTGCAGGTGGCCGGCGACTTCGCCCATGGCTTCGCCCGGTTGCGGCTCGTGGATCAGGCTCAGGGCGCCCAGCGTCAGGGTGGCGACGACCCGGCCCGGCAGAACGTTCAACGCCCCCTCCAGCGCCACCAGATCGTGGTTGCCCTCCAGCCAGACCCAGTCGCGACCGGCCGCGAGACGGGCCACGCGTTCGCGATCATCCGCAGACAGACGATCCACCGCCTTCGAGTCGTGGAAGCTGTCCCCCAGCAGGACGACGCGGCCGGGATTCAGCGCCTCGATCTCGGCCTCCAGCCTCGCCAGGGTGGCGGAACTGTCGTAGGGCGGCAGCATCTGGCCGCGGACGGCGAAGGCCGAGCCCTTCTCGAGGTGCAGGTCCGAGGCGATCAGGGTCCGGTGGTCCGGCAGCCACAGGGCGCCGGAGCCGCGCAGCACGCAGGCCTCCCCGGCTACACGCACCTTCAGCCCGCCGCAGGGATGGCGGAAGGGGGACAGGGTCCGGCGCAGTTCGGCGTTCACGCCGCCCCCTCCAGTTCCGGCGGCGCCTCGGCCATGATTTCCGCGATCAAGGTCTCCTCGGCGAAGTCGAGCGCGGTCTCGGACAGGATCATCTCCGCAGCCCCGCCGCCGACCCGTTCGCGCCCGATCTGGACCAGCACCGGCACGCAGAAGGGCGACGGTCGCGCTAGGGGCTGATGCACCACCTGTCCCTGGATACGGGTCAGGAGCTGGCCCAGCCGGGCCACGTCCAGCAGGCCGGACGCCGCATCGGCGCGGGCGGTGCGCAGCAGCAGGTGATCGGGCTGGTGCCGGCGCAGGACGTCGTAGATCAGATCGGTCGAGAAGGTGACCTGACGCCCGGTCTTCTCGGCGCCCGGCTGGCGCTGCTCGATCAGGCCGGAGATCAGGGCGCAGTTGCGGAAGGTGCGCTTCATCATGAAGCTTTCCTCCAGCCAGCTCTCGAGGTCGTCGCCGAGCATATCGGGCTCGAACAGGGCGTCGAGGTCGATCTGATCCATCGGCCGGATCGACCAGATGGCCAGCGAATAGTCGGTCACCACAAAGCCCAGCGGGCCGATGTTCAACCGGTCCAGCCGCTTGGTGATCAGCATGGCCAGGGTCGTGTGCGCCAACCGCCCCTCGAACGGATAGCAGACCATGAAATGCCGGGTCCCGCGCGGGAAGGTCTCGACCAGCATCTCGCCGGCGCGGGGGATGCGCGAGAAGACCTCCTGCAACTCCAGCCACTCGCGCACGTCGGGCGGCAGGACGCGCCAGTGATCACGATCCTGGACCATGTCGCGCACCCGTTCGGCCAGGGAGGTGCCCAGCGGGAATTTGGACCCGCCGTACGAGGGAATCTTGGGGTCCTTTCCGGTCGCCGGACTGACCAGGGCGTCGGTTCCCGAAATCCCCTGGAAGGCCCAGACCTGGCCGGCGAAGATAAAGGTGTCGCCGGGCTCCATCTGCTCGAAATACCACTCCTCCGCCTCGCCGATCTTGCGGCCGCCGATCAGGTGTTTGCCGCCCGCGCGCCGCGAGGCGACCTTCACGTTCAGATTGGCGGCCGAAACGATGGCGCCGACATTCATCCGATGGCTCTGGGCCAGTTGGGCGTTGCGCACCTTCCACTTGCCGTCGGCGGTGCGAACGATGCGGGCGAAACGATCATAGGTGCGCAGGGCGTAGCCGCCGGTGGCGACCAGATCGACCACCTCCTCGAACTGATCGTATGTCAGGCCGCGATAAGGACCGCAGGCGGAAACCTCCGCATACAGATCATCAACGGCGAAAGGCTCGGAACAGGCACAGCCCATGACATGCTGGGCCAGGGTGTCGAGCGTCCCGGTGTGGACCGGCTCCCAGTCGAAGGCGTTCTCGGCCACCGCCTCGCGCGCGGCCTGACACTCCAGCATTTCGAACCGGCTGGCGGGGACCATCAGGGCGCGGGAGGGCTCGTCCAGCCGGTGGTTGGCCCGACCGATCCGCTGGACCAGCCGCGACGCCCCCTTGGGCGCGGCCAGCTGGATCACCAGATCGACGTCGCCCCAATCGATGCCGAGATCCAGCGTCGAGGTGCAGACCACCGCCCGCAGGTCCCCGCGCGCCATCGCCGCCTCGACCTTGCGTCTCTGTTCGGCCGCGAGGGAGCCGTGGTGCAGGGCGATGGGCAGGCTGTCCTCGTTGATCGCCCACAGCTGCTGGAAGACGAACTCGGCCTGCCAGCGGGTGTTGACGAAGATCAGGGTCATGCCCGCCTGACGGATCGCCTCATAGACCTCGGGCACCGCGTGCACGCCGGTGTGCCCGGCCCAGGGCACGCGTCCCTCCGAAACCAGGACATCCACGACCGGCGGGGCGCCGGGGTCGCCGCGCACGATGTCGACAGACGCGTCCATCGAGGGCCTGAGCCAGTCCGCGATCATCTGCGGATCATCCACCGTCGCCGACAGCGCCACGCGCCGCATCTCCGGCGCGAAGTGCTGCAGCCGCCCCAGGCCGAGGGACAGGAGGTCGCCGCGTTTGCCGCTCCAGATGGCGTGGACCTCGTCGAGGATCACGCATCTCAGGTCGGCGAAATAGGCCCTCGCCCCCTCCCAGGCGCAGAACAGGGCCAGCTGCTCGGGGGTGGTCAGCAGGATGTCCGGCGGAAAGTCGCGCTGCCGCTGGCGCTTGCTCTGCTTGGTGTCGCCGGTGCGGCTCTCGACATGGATGTTCAGCCCGATCTCGCGGATGGGCGTCATCAGGTTGCGTTCGACGTCGGTGGTCAGGGCCTTGAGCGGCGAGAGGTAGAGGGTGTGCACCCCGCTGCCCGGACCATGGGGCGGACGCGGGCCGCGTTCGGCCAGATCGATCAGCGACGGCAGAAAGCCCGCCAGCGTCTTGCCGCCGCCGGTCGGGGCGACCAGCAGGGCGTGGGCCCCGGCCTGTCCGGCGGCGACCATCTCAAGCTGATGCCTGCGGGGCGACCAGCCGCGCGACGCGAACCAGTCGGCGAACAGGGGCGGAAGCGTTGCGGGAGCGGCGTCGGACGTCACGGAGGGGATATAGCATGTTCCCGTTCCGTTTCACGCCCCGAACCGCTATCTAGGACCCGTGTCCACCGACTCCCTGACATCCGCCGCCGGCCTGACCGGAACCGAGCCCTGGCTGGACCTGCCGCCGGCCCTGGCCGTGCCGCCCGGCGCGGGCGCGGTGTGCGATCCGGAGGGGGCCCGCAAGATCGGGCGGGGCGCGGCCGAGGGGGTGTTCACCGGCGGACCGGTGCTGGTCGCCCACGCCAGCCTGACCGCGCGGCGACTGGGCCTGGCGCCGCCGCCCCGGTCGGGCGACCTGCTGGACGTGCTGGAGCTGTTCGCCTTCGTCCGGCCCGCGCGGTTCTGCGCCCCCTCGCCGACCGGCCTGGCCCTGGCCATGGGACAGGCGGAGCCGAAGGGGCCGGAGGCGCAGGCCGCGGCCCTGCGCGCCGCCGCCGACGGCTTGCTGCGCGAACTGGCGGACCCGGCCTATCCGCACCGCGAGGACGCCTTCACCCTGAACGAGACCCTGGCCCGGGCGGGCTGGAGCTGGTCCTGGCGGGTGGCGGGCGCGCTGCAGCACCATCCGCTGCGCGCGCGCCAGCACCGGGGCAGCGGACTGGATGTCTGGTCCCGGCTGGGCGAGTGGGAGGATGAGGCGCCGCGCGGCGAGGCGGGCTCGATTCCGGTCGATTCCGAAAGCGCCCGGATCCGGCTGGAAAAACTGCTGCAGGCCTCGGGCCTGGACGAGACCCGTCCGGCCCAGTCCGACTACGCCGCCGAGGCTGCCTACGCCTTCTCCCCGAGGAACGAGGAAGGCCGGCCGCGCGTCCTGTTGGCCGAGGCCGGGACGGGGACGGGCAAGACCCTCGGTTATCTGGCGCCCGCCAGCGTCTGGGCCGAGCGCAACCAGGGCGCGGCCTGGGTCTCCACCTACACCCGCGCCCTGCAGCGCCAGATTGATCGCGAAAGCGCCAGCTTGTGGCCCGATCCGGCCGAGCGAAAGCGCAAGGCCGTGGTGCGCAAGGGGCGGGAGAACTACCTCTGCCTGCTGAACCTGCAGGAAATGGTGCAGGCCGCGCAGTTGGGGAACGGCGACGTGGTGGCGATGGCGCTGGTCGGCCGCTGGGCCCTGCACTCGCGCGACGGCGACATGACCGGAGGCGACTATCCCGGCTGGCTGCCCGGCCTGTTCGCGACGCCGACGGCCCAGCAGGCCAGTCCCGCCAATCTGGTCGACCGACGCGGCGAGTGTGTTCATGCCGCCTGCCCCCACTACCGCCTGTGCTTCGTCGAGAAGACCATCCGCGCCAGTCGCCGGGCCGATCTGGTGGTCGCCAACCATGCGCTGGTGATGACCCAGGCGGCCTTCGACGGCGCGCGCTCGGCGCGCGGGCTGAAGCAGGACGGGGAGACGGCGGCGCTGAAGCGGATCGTCTTCGACGAGGGCCATCACCTGTTCGACGCCGCCGACAGCGCCTTCTCCGCCTGCCTGTCCGGGCAGGAGGCGGCCGAGCTCCGCCGCTGGATTCGCGGCCCGGAAGGGCGTGGCCGGCGCGGGCGCGGGCTGGAGCAGAGGCTGGGCGACCTGTGCGCCGACAACGAAGCCGCGACGAAGGCCCTGCAGGACGCCATCCATGCCGCGGCCCAGTTGCCGGGTGAAGGGGCGTCGGGCCGGATCGCCCCCGCCTCGGGCGAGGTCAATCCGATCGGCCCGATCGAGCGCTTTCTGGTGGCGGCGCTGGAACAGCTCCGCGGACGGACCAGCGAGAGCGGCGGACCGGGCGGGATCGAGTTCGGGCTGGAATGCAGCCTGCGCCCGGTGACCGATCCGGTCCTCGATGCGGCGCGGGAGGCGGCGAAGGCCCTGGCCGCCGTCGAGGCGCCCCTGCTGGCCCTGTCACGACATCTGGAGGACATCCTGGACGACGAGTCCGTCGAGCTGGACGGCTCGGCGCGGGCGCGGATCGAGGGCGCCCTGCGCGGGCTGGACCGGCGGGCGCGGATGACCCTGCCCGGCTGGCGCTCCATGCTGGCGGCGCTGGACAATGACACCGGCGAGCCCGACCCGGACTTCGTCGACTGGCTGAGCGCCGAGGCCGCCTTCGGCCGCATCGCCGACGTCGCCTTGCGCCGCCACTGGATCGACCCGACCGTGCCGCTGGAAGCAGCGGTGATCATGCCCTCGCACGGCGTGCTGGTGACCAGCGCGACCCTGTCCGATCCGGGGGCGGACGATCCCTTCGACCTGGCCCGGATGCGGACCGGATCGGCGCGACTGATCGAGCCGGCGCGAACGCTGAAGGTCGAGAGCCCGTTCGACTACGCCGAGAACAGCCGCGTCATCGTTGTGAATGACCTGGTCAAGGACGACACGCGGCAGACGGCGGCGGCGATGCGCGAGCTGTTCCTTGCGGCGGGCGGCGGGGGCGTGGGCCTGTTCACCGCCATCCGGCGACTGAAGGCGGTCTATGAGCGGCTGGGGCCGGACCTCGCCCGGGCGGGTCTGCCCCTCTACGCCCAGCACGTCGATCCGCTGGAGGTGGGCGCGCTGGTCGACGTCTTCCGGGCCGAGCAGGACAGCTGCCTGCTGGGCACCGACGCCGTGCGGGACGGGGTGGACGTGCCGGGACGGTCCCTGCGCATCCTCGCCTTCGACAGGGTGCCCTGGCCCCGTCCGGACCTGCTGCACAAGGCGCGGCGCGAGCGGTTCGGCGGCTCCTCCGCCCAAGGGCGGGCCTATGACGACGCCCTGGCCCGCGCCCGGATGGCGCAGGCCTTCGGCCGGCTGATCCGCCGGGCGGACGACAAGGGCGTCTTCGTCATGCTGGACGCCGCCTGCCCGACCCGGCTGTTCGGCAGCCTGCCCCCCGGAACCGAGGTTCTGCGCATGGGCCTGGCCGAGGCGGTGGAGCTGGTCGGCGGCTTCCTCAAGCCGAAGACGGCTGCGTAAGCGCCGGTTCGTGCGTTAGAGAGACGATATGAGCGCACCCGAACAGTCCTACCGCCATCCCCGCCGCGGCATCATCGGCCCCTTCCTGCTGGTGGGGATCGCCCTCGCCGCCTGGACCGGCTGGTGGTTCTATCTGGCGCAACAGGTCGAGACGCGGCTGGAGACGCAGGTCGCCGCCCTGAACCAGGGCGGGTGGGCCGTCCATCACGGCGAGGTGACGACCAGCGGCTGGCCGTTCCGGGTGCGCGTCTCCCTGCCGCGCACCGACATTCTCGCGCCCTCGGGTCACGGGGTCGCGGCGCCGGAGCTGGTCGCCGAGGCCAATGCCTGGAACCCGGACCACTGGGTGATCATCGCCCCCGAGGGGCTGACGCTGACCCGCGCCGCCAAGGGCAAGGTCGAGGTCACCGGCGACGCCCTGCGGATGAGCATCAGCCACCTGCGCGACCGCTTCCCCGACCTCCGGCTCGAGTTCGTGCGCAGCACCTTTGTCCCGCAGCCGGGCGCCGAGCCCTTCCCGATCGCCTCGGCCGAGCACATCCAGCTGGAGACCCGCCCCCACCTGACCGACGGGGCGGCGACGACCGACGAACTGGACGTGCTGTTCAATCTGGTGGACGCGCGTGGACGCCAGGGCGGCCCGGTCGAGGGCGCCGCGCAGAACGGCCGGCTGACGCTGGCGCTGGAGGGCACAGTGCAGCAGGCCAGCCGCCTGAAAGGCCCAGACGCCGCGGGCCTGTTCGCCAACTGGAGCCGGGCCGGGGGCCGTTTCACGGCTGTGCGCGGCGAGCTGACTGCGGGCGAGAGCCGCGCCCTGCTGACCAGCAACGCTCTGGCGGTCGACGGCGCGGGACGCCTGACCGGCCAGCTGGCCCTGACGGCCGAAAAGCCCTCCCCCGCCATCTCGGGCCTCGCCTCGGCCCAGTCCGGCGCGGTGAACCGCGCCGGCGCCATGGGCGCCGCGGCGGCCACCACCGTCAGCGGCGACCAGCCGGTGGCCCTGACCCTGCAGTTCCGCGACGGCCGCACCTGGCTGGGCCCCTTCGCCCTCGCCCCGGCGCCGAAACTGTTCTGATGCTGGTCGAACCGGAGCTGGACCCCCGGCTGCTGGCGCTGGATCGCGCCCTCGCCGAGGCGGTGCGCGCGCGGGTCGCGGCGGGCCGAC
>NZ_JBLYQK010000053.1:7583-10006 GCF_048799765.1 Brevundimonas sediminis | reverse complement strand
GCTCCCCCGGTTAGAACCAAACTGACTGAGCGTGTTCCAGGCACTGGCAATACTGCTGCTGAACCCATGCAGGGCACTTTCTGCTCTGTTCGACGCCTCCCGGGCCATTTCCTGTTGTGCCGCTGCAATCTGACGCGTTGCATTGATACCGACCGGTAACCGGGACATCGCCCCGCTCGCATCCATCACCATATTACCGTCACGGGTCTGTGTGGCAGTTGCGCCACTGCCGGTCTGGTACATCATCTGACCAAACGACGTGGTGCTGTTGGTGCTCCAGCTGAAGCCGTTCACGTTTTCCGTCTGCATGTTGCCGTAGGAGTAATTACCGTCAACCACACTACCTGCCGCACTGGCAGTCGGGCTGATAGCAGAGGAAGCGAAATGGCTGTACACGCTGGAAAAACCTGCGCCAAGGCCTTTTACCATCATCCATGACAACGGGGGTATCATGACAGATATATATCCGGCAGTGGACGCCAGGTCGGAGTATTTCAGCTGTATCTGAGAGAGTTCAGAGAGCACGACCGGTGCACCATTCTGCTTTGCATAGAATGTCATGGCACTGTTCAGAATGGCATACAGCAACGGCCAGGTCTGGAACCACATCAGAGCAAACACATAGCCTCTCAGAACAGACAGCGTCAGTCTGTTGAAGACAGCCGCCAGTACCAGGAGCGGGAAGATACCAATGGTAATGCCCACCAGAATGGTCTGCACCATCGGCAGGTTTCGCATCAGCACATGACCAATGGAGACATGTGCCAGACGCTGTTTCTCCATCGACGAAGTCGTGGCCAGACTGACCAGGCTGGCGGTATCACCGTTACGGGCTGCATTACTGGTGATACCCTCTTTCAGGGCATTCATGGTGACGTTCTGGCGCATAATATGACTGGCAGACTGGCTGGAGCCGTAGAAATAACTGTAACTGTCACTCACCAGTTGCCTGAATAACAGGTCCGGGTCCGGTCTGCCGCCAAATATCTGCTGCACATAATAATGCCAGGTCTTGCCTCCCGTCTTTGTATCGAGATTCAGCCTGTCTTTCAGCGTGACCGACGCATCTTTACAGGTTATGAAATTATTATTGCTGTCATAAACGCCCCGTAGCGGGCTGGGCCGGGAAAAAATCAGCGTGTAGGGGTCAGCGGAGGCCATCAGGTCTTCCAGCGTGTATTTGTGGTTCAGGTAAATATCCCCCAGCACGCAGTTCTGGACGTAGTCCTGAAACAGATTGATGATTTCCGGATTCCGGGACAGAAAATCGGTGCTTTTCACAATCAGGTTCGCCCCGAACAGCATGCCTGTCTTGCTGTAGGTGGCGCTGTCAGGCTGGGTGAATATCATCTCGTAACTGGCCACCATTGCATGCCCGATACGGGTCGTCAGTGAAAGTGGCATCGCCAGTCCGACAGGCACATTATCCACCCGGTGAACCTGGACCAGGTCACTGTTATCAATAATCTGCACCGATGTACGGACATTAACCAGCAGGCTGATAAGCACAAACACGGCCACCCAGCCCAGCAAATCCATCACGTTGTGCCGCTGTACCCACATTACGGCCACCGCGAGAACAGACAATGTGAGCGCAATTTTTTCAATGGAATCCCACGTCCGGGTCCCCATAAAGGCGGCAATGGCGTTCAGGTTATTCCGCAACCACTCACCACCGGCAATCACATAAACTTCATTCACAGCGTGCTCCCTCCGAAGTGATAGTTGTTCTGGTAACGACTGAGCATGCGGGCGGAAAGCTGCTGACGCATGTAGCTCATCTGACGATCGACAACCAGCAGCGCATCCTGCTGTACCTGCACCTGTGACTGAAACGCCGCAATCTGCCGGGTGGCATCATTCATGTTGTCGTTAATATGTTCGATAACTGCTTCGTCATAATTTCCTGTGGCCACCATCGCCCGGGCCTGCTGTATCAGCTCCTGAATGTACTGCAGCAGGATGTCGTAACCGATATAGTCCGTCAGCTGGTAAATCATACTGTTGGAAACACCGAGCATCTGCGGGTCAACCAGGTATTTGAAGACGGGGATGGTGGTACTGGAAATAAAGCCTTTTTCCTTGTCATCCAGAGGCGTATCACTGACCGCCTTATTCTGAATGCTGGCCAGAAGTTTAGTAATCTGAGACTTCAGTGCATTATCCCGGCTGATGGTCACCGGTGTGTCTGCCACCACTTTCAGGCATTTATCAGAATCGTTGCAGTGATAAATTTTTGCTGTGCCGCCTTCCATCATGGCCCGGATAATTGAGCGGTCAGTGGTTCTGGCTGACAAGGGTGTGATTTCGCCGTTAGGACCAAACACCAGTGAGCCGGTCAGCGTCATCACAAACTCTTTCAGCTCTTTGTTGCCGTCAAACATTCTGTTTTTGGAAAGCGCATTCCACATGATGTTGATGTT
>NZ_JBLYQK010000053.1:0-7573 GCF_048799765.1 Brevundimonas sediminis | reverse complement strand
CACCCGCTCCTTATCCTTGTCGCTGGCTTTATCCCTGACACTGTCAGATTTCCCGCCAACGGTACATCCCTGCCGGGAAGCCGCCCAGTCAGCAAAAATATTGCTCTCACCGGCAATGTCCTGACAGACTTTTTGCTGGGACACCTGCGTCCGGGGGAAAAGCCCGCCAATAATCCCCTGCGCCGCCTGGCAGGAACTGAGGTTCATACTGTTAATGTCGCTTGCCATTTTCTGCAGGAAGTCTTTTGCGGTTTTGATTTCCGGCACCGTTGTCTGCAGGGCAAGGTCAAAAAAGTAACCGGCAGCATTGCTCATAATCTGCTTAACAAAACGCTGCAGCTGCTCGCCATTAATAAAACTGAACGAACCGAGGTAGGCATCGATGCCGCCACATCCGGCATTGATATCCGGCAGCGTCATGGAAATCAGCTGAACATTTTTGACCTGAGTACGGGCATACAGGGAGCCGCCGTAAGCATAGCCGGCAGCCTGCCCCTGCCAGACGCCCGACTGTGTGGTATTGGAGGCGAAGCCCAGCTTGTTAAAGAACTGATTCATGTCGCTGTTCACATCCGCTGACGCTGCGGGTGTGACCGTCAGTAAAGCAGCACAAAGAACCAGAAGAGGTTTAATGCGTGGCATCATTCTTGCCCTCCCTTAATTTGTTCTCCCGGCGCATACGACATTTCAGCAGGAATATCCCGATATTTCCGTCCAGTCCTGCGGCTGTAATATATTTCAGACACCGAAATCCATCCCACAATTGCCCCCACAAAAAACACAACAGAAACAGAAAAGGTAAGGCACAGCGAAACGACAATTTCTACAGGGCTGGCGGGATAAAAAAGCCCCTGATGGATAAAGGGGATATTCAGGCTGACGATTATTCCCGTCGCGATGCCGGATATTCCGGCAATGAGTAACACCACCTGCTTATTTCGCACCTTTTTTCCCTCCGTACATCTGCAGAACGGTATCCATCCGCGCCATAAAACCGGCAGCATCCGTTGCCCCCTGTAAAAGCGGTAATGCCTCAAGCGTGTTGACGTTGACCAGGAAGGTGGTCGGTGTGGCCACCGGGATATTCGGGAAGAAGGTCTGCATCACGTCCGGTGGCACCGGCAATGCCTCCGGAAAGGCGGTATCCCCCTGACCATCCAGGGTGTAGGGAAAAACGGAAAAGCCGTACTGCTGTGCCAGCTGTTTCAGTACCGGGTCAAACTGGTGACAGTAAGGGCAATGCCCCTGCATAAACAGCACCACCTTCCAGTCGGCCAGGTTAACCTGCCTGCCGTTGCTGAGGCGGAACCAGCGGGGGGCTGGCTTTTCTGTCCTGGCTGACGTGCCTGCTGCCGGTTGTGCAGGCTGCGCGGCCATACCCTGCGGATTCCAGAGTCGTTCAATTTCATCCCGGGTGGAGGCCTGCACACCTGTGGCCATAATCAACAAAATGACCGGCAGTAATTTAGTGAGAGACATGTCCGCCCTCCTGCTGCTCTGCCATCATGGCCTGTTGCCTGGCTTCCAGTGCCTCACGCTCTTCCCGGCTGACACGGGCAATCCATGCATCCAGCACCTGGTATGCGCCGAACAGCACAAGGATGGCCGCAATCAACTCCGCCAGAAAAAAAGCCATCCAGGGTTTGCTGTAAACAAGACGGGCGACGATATGAAACCAGACACCCAGGGAAAATACCCACATTCCCGTAATATCAAGCCGGGGTAAAGAGAATTTATATTTATGCACAGTAAAACTCTCCTGTCATACAGAGAATTAAATAAGGGACTACCGGAATAAATGGTGAATTATTACCAGGTTCAGAATTAATGGAATTTACTGACGAACGGAAAATATCCGTAATTCAGAAGTTCGGTTTAAAATCTTCAGAAACGTTCAGGAACTGTTTTGCCAGGTCGTCCTGCGAAATAAAACCGTATGATAACGGACGAACACTGCCCTGTTTCGGGTCAACCAGCATCATGGCCGGGAAATATTTCACGCCGAGGCGCTGCGCCTGCCCCTGGTCAGTCCGGGAATCCGGCAACAGCGGATTAATCACACCATCCACGGAAACGGGAATAACACTCAGACCATAGGTATCCCTGAAGCCATTAATGACCTGCGCCAGCTGCCCGTCGATGGGGTCCTGCCCCCGGTAAAAGAACATGATGCCGTAGTGTTCAGCCAGTTTCGCAATGGCCTGTCGCTGCTGCGCCTGGTCTGCCGCCAGCTGGTTCCGGACCGTGCCGTTGTAATGGCTGTACTGCAGGTTATAGTCCAGTTCGGGATGCGCCAGCATGGCTTTTTTGGCGCTCATGGTGAAAAGCCCGGCCTGCTGAGTCCAGTAATTCTGCAGCCGGAAATATTTCACAAAATTATCCACGCCGGGATACAGAATGGCTTCATACAGCGCCCGCTTTGTTGCCGTCTGCAGTGCGGCCAGTTTCTGCATAATGTCCGGCTCCTGACGGGGGGCTGCAGGTACTGGTTTATTTTCTTTTTCCTTCGGATTTATTTTCTCGTTATACCACTGCCAGCCTGCATCTTTTCCTGACGCCGGAAAAATAAAGCAGCAGAGTAACAGTGGCAGTAATGCTTTATTCATCTTCATTCCTTTCATCACTTTTTCTTTCATCAGGTTTCTGCAGGTCAGTCAGGGCAGAAAAACAAAAATACAGAATAAACAGGAGCACACCGGAGTAAAGGATAACGAAAGCAGCGGCAAGCATCCCGTCTGCCGTGGTTTCTTTTACCGTATCCCACGACCAGATAATTACCGGGGAAATGACAATCACTGTAATCAGAAGCCGGATAAGAAAATCAATAAAACGGTTCGACGTGAATATGACTTTCATCATTTTCCCCGGTTATTTTCCATACCTTACTGTCCTGCCTGTTTCAGCTGGTCAGCAATCTGCTCTTTCACTTTCTGCGTCAGAACACCACTGTCCGGGATTTTCTGGTTATTCATCAGGTCTTCGTAGAAGTTAGTGAAATCCAGTCTGTCGAACTGAATTTTCTGCAGCTCATCAACCGTAATCCCCCGACAGTCAGGATGCTTCGCACTGCCAAAACTGATACGCAGCTGACCGTTGCGCCCCTGCTGCTGGACTATCTGCGCCAGCTTCGAATCAAACTGACAGTAGCTGCGTTTTTTCTCCAGGCAGACACCCAGCACTTTCTTCGAACAGAATTCTCCGACACTGACGGTCAGTTTGTTTGATTTTGCTTTAGCCAGGGCCTTTTCATCACTGCTGCATTTGGCCAGCCCGATATCCTGTCCCCAGCCGCTGTCCTTACAGCAGTTGCTGTATCCGGCTGCAGCCTTCTTACAAAATTTCGCCTGACCGGTGAAAGCACGGACATCCACCCCGTTCAGCGCCGCAACATCCTTACCTGCTGCGGCCAGTGCCGCCAGCTGAGAAACGGCTTCGGCAAAATCATTACTCTTCCCGCTCTGAGCCTTATCGCATTCACCGTCAAGGCAGAAGACGTCTCCCCCACAGACCATCACTTTCCCGGATGTTTTTGACTCACAGGAGTACGTGGCATATTCATGCAGACAGGCACCTTCTTCGGAGTAAAAGGCGCACTGGTGTGACACCAGGGTACAGGCAGGATTGTCGGTGTAGGTCTGACAGGTTCCCTTGTCTGCTGACTGCGTGACATACGTGTCCCGGTATGCCCAGCAGCTCTGGTACATGCTGTATGACTGACCGTCTTTCACCAGCGTCCTGTTCCCGCCAGCCTCCGTACATTCTGTTTTTGTCAGTTTCCCCAGCTCTTTGCTGAACGGGCAGCTTTCAGACCAGACAACATACGGGGTGTACGAGGCTTTTTTTACCCTGACAACCAGACGCAGCTTCATTGCCGTATGACGTTTGAATTTTGTATTCCCGACCCGGACGGGGTGAGATGACGTAAAAGCCACACCGGCAGTCAGTGTTTTCTGTACTGGTGTAAATGAGGCATCTGCTGAGTATTTGGCATTCCAGCTCAGTGGGGTTCCCAGTACTGTAATTGTCATAGGTACACTCTTCTGCAAGTAAGTACGACTCCAGCTGTAATGCGCATCGACAATTTCACCGGTAACGGGAGAGGTAATGGAGACAACATACTGACCATTCACTTCACGTGCAGGTAGCTGACTCATTTCATACTCCAGCGTCCGGGTTTCCCATGTGGTACTCCCCTGCAGCTCCATACGGGCAGTTCGTGTGCAGTACTGCTCCACCTGTAAATCCCGCTCACAGGTGTAATTCGTGTATTCACTCCGGCTAATCTCCTGCGCACTGCACTGCTGCCCGGTGTTTCCCACAATGCTGTCAGCCCGGTTCACCACATCCCTGCCGGTCTGGATAAACGGTGCATCCGGTGAAAGAATGTCTTTCGGCTTGTTCATGAATGACTCTGTGATGGTTTTTCCGGTTTCACCGGTCGCCCATTCCGTGGTGCCGTCATTTTTCAGGCCGCCATCCCCGCCGGCAGTCACGCCACCGTAATATTTTGTCTCGTCCGGATTCGCGTTATAGCCGGGGATACTCTCCTGTGGCTTAAAGCCCTGAATACTGCCTGTACCCTGCCCCTGAATCTGACGGGCAAAATCAGAACCCGCCCGGTAATCACTGTTGCTGTCAGCCTGTGCCACACTGACTGCCAGCCCCAGCAGCAATGGCAGAAGACGTTTCATACCTCACTCTCCCTCTGATATTGCTCAAACCAGAACACGACTGGTTTGTTCACCACCTGAATCAGCCCGAACCGTTCTGCGGTCCTGAAATTCACGCTGCTTCTTCGCCCCCGTTCAACCTGCAGGGACACCTGCGTTCTGAACATCTCCAGCGAATATGTTGTTTTCAGCAGGTTGCACGGCGCACAGGCCGGGACGAGGTTTTCCGGACAGTCGGCCTCCGGTCTGAAAACATCACCGGTGGATTTCAGCCTGAAAATGCGCTTTTCTGCAGCCTTCATGCACTGCTCTGACTTGCGGAGCACCGCCTGAACATGGTCGGCATGCCAGCCTTTTTCCGGCAGTTCACAGCCGCAGTACGCACAACGACCGCCGAATTTCATACGCAGTTTTTCCCGCTGCTTCTTTGTCAGCGCCATCAATGCCTCCTTACGGGAACAGATTTACGGATTCAGTAAGCGGACCAGCGTCCTGAAGTCTGCACGCAGTGAGCGGCGACAGTACCGGTGATACCAGTGATGAGGGCCTTCAGGCTGAAGCCGGAAACAGAGCTGAAGGTCACTGTTAAAAGAAGCCCCGACGGACCAGCCCCACAGCAACCGGGGCATCATGGACTCCGCATCCTGCCGCAGTCGCTGCTCAAGAAGAGCCGCCTTTTTTACCGGACAGACAAAGGCAATATAAGGCGGCAGTTTCGTAACAGGGAAACCATGCCCCTGACAGGACGCATATGTACGAAATCCGTGAACGTTCATCGCGGCCACCAGTGCACGGATGTCCGGGTCAATCCGGTAATACCCGGCAGGTAAAGTCATTTTTGTTTATCTCCGGGGTTATTCAGCAACGCCCGGGCCACCTGCCGGCAGTCTCCTGCGGTGGCCACTTTCTCCAGCGCCTGCCTGACGCGCAGATTTCCCCGGATGATGTCGTGCCCCTGGCTGCAAAACACCACCAGGGCCGGTACGCTGCGAATGCCGTACTGTGAAAACAGCGTCGGGTCGATCTGAACACCATCAGTTGCGCCGTCTTTCACCAGGGACAACACGGCTTCAGCGGTGGTCTTCAGGTCATTGTTCACCATGCCCCGCAGTGTGGCCGGAATACCGTAGTGCCGGGTTTCGCTCAGCATCCGTTTCAGCCCCTCTTCGGGAATGGAGAAGGACACAAAGTACACGGCGCCCTGCTGTGGTTTATCCTTCTGAGCAGCCTGCTGTTTACGGACCAGTTCATCGAGAAACTGGTTATCGGAATGCTGAAGGGGATTCGCCCTGACCTGCTGCTCTGCCCATGCCTGCAACTGTGTGTCCGGCTTTTCACGTAACTGCTGACTCAGTGTTTCCTGCTGCTTCAGGAACTGGCGGTTTTCGGGCGTATTCACGTTTTCCGAAGCATGGGCAGAAATAAACAGTCCTGTGGTCAGGGCAAAAAGTACAAATATTTTCCGGCTCATATCATCTCCCGGCATAGCGATATAATTTAATTACCGGCACACTTTTCTTTCAGTCTCTCAGACAATGCATATAATTCATCCATTTCTTCCTGAGTAATGCATTTTCTGCTGACAGTAATCTGCACCGTAGCCACGGCGGTATCTCTGTTCAGAGTAATATCATCACCGTAATTTTTTAATGACAGATGGTTTCCCTCTCTCCGGACCTGGTATATTTTTTCCGGTGGATATTCAGACAATTCCCTCTCCCACCTGTTTTTAGATTTATCATTACGATTATATTCAGACATAATGCTGATAAATTCCCGAAATCTTCTGTCAATAAACTCCAGTCGGTTCAGTATATCCTCTGATTTCCTGACATCTTCAATATCTGTAAGCCGACGGCACTCCAGCAGAGGATAATATGCTCCACCATTTTCAGCCCATTCTCTGACCACATCAAAAGCACTCACCCTTTCCAGCAGGGAGAAAAAACGCTCCTCACTGATAAAAATTTCTTTTTCTTTATTACTTATCTTTCGTAAAAATGATAAAAAACTCATAACACACCTTTATTTATATTTTACATATGCACACACGGTTATATTTATGAGAACCGACAGACTCATTTCCTGCGCTTAACAGACATAAACTTATCTGACGAAAGAGACAAGACAACAACGCTTACCACTGTCAGAATAAGAACCGTCTTCAGATACAGTTTGACAAGCAGTATTTTTTCCAGTGTATCTGCATCCTGCCAGTCGTTAACAATGTCTGAGATAATATGTTCAGGGCAAAGATAAAACCACACCACAGGGCATATCACCATAGCAAAAGGAAACAGTTTTAATACATTGCCTGTCAAACGAATGAACACTTGGGATATACTCATATACATATGAATGTATTTACTGCTTAATTTCTTTTCCATTTAAAATATTCCTCTTTTTGTTTAAGTTACAGGAATACACAGTTACGTTTACGCCACATCAGGTAGCCGAAGTTTTTCTTTGTGTTGGGCGGATTTTTTCCCGTCTCCCAGCGCATCACACTGCGCCCGAACGGATGGCACTGTCCGCTGTCCGGATACATATTCACCATCTGATAACGCCAGCGTTCTTTGGGCAGGATTGGGGACGGATATTCATTACAGACGGCGTTATTTTTCCCGATGGTTTCCATAATCATGCCCTGACGGTGCAGCTTGAACGCCATGCGTTCACTGACCAGCAGGGAGGACTGCAACGGACTGGACTCATTACTCACCCAGCCATTGAACGGGTACATACTGCCCTGCGAACCGGCACACCAGAACAGAACATCGAGAGGCATATTAAAGGCGCTGGCAATGGCATCTGCTGCACAGGCCCCCTGTGCTATCGGATTGGCAAAGATGACAGCTTCCGGATTGAGAATGGTGGTCAGGCTGCTGTCCGTCCAGGTGGGG
>NZ_JBLYQK010000052.1:0-10597 GCF_048799765.1 Brevundimonas sediminis | reverse complement strand
GGGCTCGGGGTCCGGGTCCGCCGCCGGGTCCCGCGCGGGAGGGGCGACCGCCGCGCTGACCGCCGGCCGGCCGCGATGCCGCTGACGCGCCTGCCAGAAGCGCAGGGCGATCATGCCGGCCCGGCCCAGCCGGCTGAATTTCTCGATGTCGTCCGCGCGGAGGGCCGCCTCCATGGCGTCCTCGAAGGAATCGAGGGTGACGTCGGGATCCCCGCGATCATAGACCAGCCGCGGCTCCGCCTCCGCAGTCCGGTGGTCCGGCTTCGAGGGGATATCGGGCGTCGCATCCATCCGTTGATTGTGCCACGGCCGCCCCCCGACCCCGGACGTTTGACGCTGGCCCGACCGGTTCCGGCGACCGAACAAGGGGTTGGGCGTCCGGATTGCGGGGATTTGGCCGCCGCCGCCGGCCCTCCGCCTCCTTGCCGCGGACCGCGCGTCGGGGTCGCCGGCGAGCCTGCGTCGGCCAGCGCACAATCTGCAAAGGAATCAACGCTGTAAGGTAGTGCGCGGGCGAAAAACCACCCTGACCTGAAAGCGCGGCGGGCGGTTGAACCTTTGCCGCATTGGCGCTCTGTATCGGACCGGAATGCGGATTTTTTGATGCCCTACGATTTGAGAGAGGCGCTGCGCCCCGAGACCGAGCGCGCCGCCCACGAGTTGAACGCCGCCTACAAATTGGTCCTGTCCGCCCGGCGCTGGAGGGCGCGGGTGACGGAGATTTTCCGGCGTGAAGGCTCGTCCGACAGCGAATTCTCGGCCCTCTACCACCTCGCGGCGGCGCCGGCGGGCCTGAAGCAGAGCGAGCTGGCGGAGCGTATGGGCGTCTCTGGCCCGACGTTGACCCGGCTGCTGGACGGGCTGGAGGCCCGGGCGCGGATCCATCGCGGGGAAATCATCGGCGACAAGCGGTCCAAGCTGATCACCCTGACCGCGATCGGCCGGGACGCCGTGCGCGACCTGGATCCACTGGCGCGGGCGCTGCGCGAGGACATCTTCGCCGGCTGCACCGATGCGGAAGTCATCGCGTTCGAGCGGATGCTGGACCGGATTCTGGAGCGCAGCGGCACGCCCTGAGCGGGGTCAGTGCAGGCCGGAGGACCCCGATCCACCGCCCTCGGCCGCCCGGCGTCGGCGCAGGATGTCGGACCAGTGGTCGGCGAGCACCAGCAACCCCTGACGACGGGTGTCGTCGGTTTCGGCCACGGCCTCGGCGATCAGCTGGGACAGTTCGGCACGGACTTCAGACGGGGGCTTCAGGGGCGGCATACGGGAGATAACGCCCCTCCCCCCGGGTCGGGTTTCAGCGGCGCCGCAAAGAAAAACCCAGTCTTATCCGCACGGAACGGTCATCCCCGCGCCCGAATCATCTGATCGACGTGCCCGATCAGGGTTTCGCGCGAGAAGGGCTTGAGCAGGGTTTCCTCGGCTCCGAAGGCCCGCGCCGTCTGCAGCAGATAGCTGCCGTCCAGAACCCCGCCGGCCGAGATCGCCAGGATCGGAAACGCCCGCCCCGCCTCGCGCAGGGTCAGGATCGTCTCGAGCCCGTCGCGGTTGGGCATGAGGATGTCGAGGATCATCAGATCGACCGGCTCGGCCTTGACCAGCGCGGCCGCGGCCACGCCGTCGCGGGCGGTCAGGGTCTCATGCCCCGCCCCGGTCAGCACCGCCGAGATAAAGTCCAGAACATCGGGATCGTCGTCCACCACCGCGATCCGCGCCATCGGCCCCTCCTGTAAAGCCCCTTCCCCCGCAGACACGGTCCCGGCTCCCGCCCTGATTGTCAACTTGCGGATGTGGCGGGCGCCGGCGAAGCGGGGCGGCTTCAGCGGGGACCCGCGCCGGCCTCTCCGCCCCGGTAGCGCAGGGCGTCGACGATGATCTGGAACGCCAGCAGGTTCTGCCGGCGGCTGGGGTAGTAGAGGAAATAGCCGTCGAAGCGCGGCGACCAGTCGTCCAGCACCAGTTCAAGGGCGCCGGTCGCGAGATGGGCGTCCGCCATGCTGTCGGGAACGTAGGCGATGCCGAACCCGGCGAGGGCGGCGTCCACCTGCGCATAGGCGTTGTTGAAGGCGAGTTGACCGTCGACGCGCACGCGCAACGCCTCCCCGTCCTTCTCGAACTCCCAGGCATAGAGGCCGCCCGAGCTTTCCTGACGGGTGTTGATGCAGCGATGCCGAACGAGGTCGCGCGGGTGTTCGGGACGCCCCCGCTCGGCCAGATAGGCGGGAGAGGCCACGGCCACCAGCCGCCAGTCGGGACCGATCCGCACGGCGATCATGTCCTTCTCGACGCTCTCGCCCAGACGGACCCCGGCGTCGTAGCCGTCCTCGACAATGTTGCGGAAGGCGCCGTCCAGCAACAGCTCGACCCGGATGTCCGGATAGGTCCGGAGGACGGCCTTCAGCCGGGGCCAGACGACCGTCTCCAGCGCATGGTCCGACAGGGTCAGGCGAATGGAGCCCGACGGCGTGTCGTGGAGGGCCGTCAGGGCGGCGATCTCATCCTCGATCTCGCCCATCCGCGGGGCGATGGTCTGCAGCAGCCGCGCGCCCGCCTGGGTCGGGGCGACGTTGCGGGTCGTCCGGGTCAGCAGGCGGATGCCCATCCGGGTCTCGAGCTGCTTGATGGCGTGACTGAGCGTCGACTGGGCGATGCCGAGCCGCGCCGCCGCCCGGGTGAAGCTGCGCTCCTCGGCCACGGCCTGGAACCAGGTCAGCTGATTGAAGTCGGTTCGCATCGAACGCCTCCCGCGTCCGGCAGTTTAATCGATCTGATCGATAAGACCATGCCGATTGGACCGTCTAATCGTGGAGACGCGTCAGAACTAGCTTCCGCTCCATGACCACCGAAGCCTCCGCGCCGACGCTTGCCGACACACCGACCGCCGCCTGGGGCGCGGTCCTGTCGATGGCCCTGTGCGTCGCCCTGCTGATCGCGTCCGAGTTCCTGCCGGTCAGCCTGCTCACGCCGATGGCGGCGGGTCTGCACGCCACTGAAGGACAGACGGGGCAGGCGATCTCGATCAGCGGCCTGTTCGCAGTTGTCGCCAGCCTGCTGGTGACCACCGTCGCGGGGCGGCTGAACCGGAAAACGGTTCTGGTGGCGATGACGGCCTTGATGCTGGCGTCGCTGGTGCTGGTCGCCGCGGCGTCGAACTTCACCATCCTGATGGTCGGGCGCGCCCTGCTCGGCGTCTGCGTCGGCGGCTTCTGGGCGCTGGCGACCGCCGTGATCATGCGGCTGGTCCCGTCGGAAGCCATGCCCCGCGCGCTCGCGATCCTGTACGGCGGGCAGGCGATCGCCGCCGCCTTCGCCGCGCCGATCGGCAGCTATCTGGGCGGAATGTTCGGCTGGCGCGAGGTGTTCTGGGCACTGACCCCGCTGGTGGCGGTCAATCTCGTCTGGCACCTGACGGCCCTGCCCTCGCTCCCGGCCCGGGACCGGCAGGACTTCGGGGCCATGCTGGCCCTGTTGCGGCGGCCGTATTTCCTTCGCGGCCTGACGGCGTCGATGCTGTCCTGGGGCTCCGCCTTCACCATGTTCACCTATCTGCGCCCCTTCCTGGAGGGGGTGACGGGCGCGGATGTCGGCCTGCTGTCCCTGCTCCTGCTCGCGCTCGGCATGGCCGGCTTCATCGGCACCTGGGCAGCGGGCCGCTTTGTCGGCCCCGAGATCGCTCCATTGCTGAAGACGCCGGCGCTGATCATGGGCGGGGCGACCCTGGGACTGCTGTTGCTGGGCCGCTCCTGGCTCGCCGTCGGCGTCCTGCTGGCCGTTTGGGGCGCAATGAACACCGGCATGTCCGTAATCTGGATGACCTGGATGTCGCGCAACGCCGGCGACGCGCCGGAAGCGGCCGGCAGCCTCATGGTGGCGGCGATCCAGACCTCCATCCTGCTCGGCGCCGTGATCGGCGGCTGGCTGCTGGACGGCCTGTCCATCCAGGCGACCTTCGCCGGCAGCATCATCCTGGCGCTCGCCGCCATCGCCCTGATCGGTGACGGCCGTCGCCTTCTCAAACCGCAATGACCAAGAACAAGGAGCCTCGAATGCCCTCGGACACCTCCACTGAAACCACCCCGGCCCTCGGCCTCGGCCGCCGCGACCTCCTCGCCCTCGGCGGCGCGGGCGCGACCGCCCTGGCCGCCGCCGCCCTGATCACCCCCGACACCGCAAAGGCCCGGACCATGACCACCGAATGGGACAAGACCTTCCCGAAGAGCGACGCCGTGGACCACCGCAAGGTCCAGTTCCCGACCCGCTACGGCGTCACCCTGACGGCGGACCTGTACACGCCGAAGTCCCTCCCGGCGGGTCGCGCCCCGGCCATCGTCGTCAGCGGCCCGTTCGGCGCGGTGAAGGAGCAGTCCTCGGGCCTCTACGCCCAGACCATGGCCGAACGCGGCTTCGTGACCCTGGCCTTCGACCCGTCCTTCACCGGTGAGAGCGGCGGCGAACCGCGCAACATCGCCTCGCCCGACATCAACACCGAGGACTTCAGCGCGGCGGTCGACTTCATCGGCCTGCTGCCGACGGTGGATCGCGAGCGGATCGGCGTCATCGGCATCTGCGGCTGGGGCGGCTTCGCCCTGAACGCCGTCGCGGCCGACAAGCGGGTCAAGGCGGTCGTGGCCAGCACGATGTACGACATCTCGCGGGTCAGCGCCCACGGCTACAACGACAGCGTCCCGCTGGAGCAGCGCACGGCGATGCTGGAGCAGATCAGCCGCCAGCGCTGGGTCGACGCCGAAGCGGGGGCCCCCGCCTACGGCCCGATCATGAACGAGCTGCACGGCGGCGAGCCGCAGTTCATGGTCGACTATCACGCCTACTACCGGACCCCGCGCGGCTTCCATCCCCGCGCCGTCAACTCGAACGGGTCATGGACGCGGACCAATGCGATGTCGTTCATGAACGCGCCGCTCCTGACCTACATCGCCGAGATTTCTCCGCGCCCCGTGCTGCTGATCCACGGCGAGAAGGCGCACTCGCGGTACATGAGCGAGACCGCCTATGCGGCGGCGGCCGAGCCGAAGGAGCTGATGATCATTCCGGGCGCCAGCCACACGGACCTGTACGACCAGGTGGACATCATCCCGTTCGACCGGCTGACGGCCTTCTTCCGGGAGCACCTGGCATGAGCAAGTCGCTGATCGCGGGCGCGGCGGCCCTGGCCGCGGTTCCGGGCGCCGCCGCCGGCGAGGATCCGGTGACCCGGATCACCCGCAAGGCCGAAATGCAGGTCATTGAGGGTTCGCCCGAGACCTTCACCGGCCGCGTCACCATCACCGGCCTGTTCCAGCGCGAGGCGCCGGCGCGGGTCGGCGGCGCCATCGTCCACTTCGAGCCGGGCGCCCGGACCGCCTGGCACCGGCACCCGCTGGGCCAGACCCTGATCGTCACCGAGGGCGTGGGCTGGACCCAGGTCGAGGGCGCGCCGCGGCTGGAGTTCCATGCCGGCGATGTCCTGTGGTGCCCGCCGGACCAGAAGCACTGGCACGGCGCGACCCCGCACGAGGGCATGACCCACATCGCCATCCAGGAAAGCCTGGACGGCTCGCCGGTGACATGGCTGGAGCCTGTGACGGACGAGGAGTATCTGGGGACCGGGGCCGCGGATTGAGCGGGCCCGCGCTCGATCCAGCCCGACCAGCGGCGTTCCAGGGCCAAGATGACCCGCCGAAAGGGCGGAGGCGCCAGACGCCTCCGCCCCGCAGGCCGGTCGAACGCCAGCCCTGGACCCGCATCATGCGGATGCGAGCCGGGTGGCGAGTTCGCGATAGGAATGCAGCGGCCGCCCCAGCATTTCGACGAGCCGCTCGCGGTCGCCCGGATTCGGCACCATGCCGTCGCTGACATAGCGCTCGGCCATCAGACGCATCTCATAGGCCATCCACCGAGGCATGAGGCCGGCCATGTTTTGCTCGAACCCGCTGGGGTCGTCGCCGGCATAGTGGACCGGACGGCCCAGAACCTCCGACCAGAGCGCGGCCACGCCGGCGCCCGTCAGAAGATCCGGACCCACGACGTTGATCGTCTCGCCCGGCAGTTTGCCGGGCGCCGTGTCACGGCGGATCAGTTCAATCGCCGCGACTTCGGCGATGTCCCGCGCATCGACCATGGCGACGCCCCTGCTGCCGATGGGCATGGGATAGACGCCGTGCTGCACGATGACGTCCTTCACCATGACCTCGTTGTCGATGAAGTAGGTGGGGCGCAGGACGGTGGCGCCGAAGCCCATCTGATCCAGCATCCGCTCGGCGCCGTACTTCACGGCGAAGTGCGGCACATTCACCGCCCGGTCCGCGTCGAACACGGACAGATAGACGACCCGCTCCACACCGGCCTCCCGGGCGATGTTCAGAGCCACCAGCGCCTGGGTGAATTCATCGCCGGACACGGCGTTGAGCAGAAACAGGGTGCGGACGCCCTCGAACGCCGTGCGCAGGGCGTCAATGTCCAGCAGATCACCCCGCGCGACCTCGACGGCGCCCGGGAAGTTCGCCCGGGCGGGATCACGGGTCAGAACGCGGACCCTGGCGTTGCGCTGGATGAGTTGATCAACGAGGTGGCGGCCGACGCGGCCGGTGGCGCCGGTGACAAGAATGGTCATGAGGGTCTCTCCTTTGGCTTGCCCTTGCTGGCGAGCCACAAATGAGCGATCCACATTCGGACCAATAGGCTGCAAATCTGAACCCAGCGTCTCACTGGCGGAACAATGGACCTCCTCGCTCTCGCGGACTTCATCCTCGTCGCCCGTCATGGCGGGTTCGGACGCGCGGCCCGCGCGTCGGGCCGGCCGAAAGCCACCCTGTCCCGTCGCGTTTCTGAACTGGAGGAAGGCCTGGGTCTGCGGCTGTTCGAGCGGGGCGCGCGGGATATCAAGCTGACGGAAGAGGGCCGGACCCTGTCACAGCGCGCCGGGGCCTTGTTGACGGAGCTGGCGGAAACGACGGCCGCAATCGCATCCGGCGGCGAACACCCCCGCGGGTCTCTGCGGATCAGCGCGCCGCTTCTCTTCTCTCAGACCGCCATGGGTCGCCTGGCCGCTGACTTCGCGCTCCGGTTTCCGGATGTCCTCCTGGAGGTCAGCACGGATGATCGCGCCGTAGATATGATCGAGGAGGGCTACGACCTCGTGATACGGGTGAACCCGGCCGCCGACGCGACCCTTGTGGGACGGCCCTTTCTTCACGACCGGTTGATGGTCGTCGCCAGTCCGTCCCTGTCCCGGTCGGATCGTGACCCGGCGCCCGCCGTCGTGCGAGGTGACGATGCCGCCACAATGTGGAGCGTCACCACCGGCGACGCTTCGGCGCCAATGGCAGTGCGGCCGGTGTTGCGGTTGTCGTCCCTGATCATGATCCGGGACGCTGTCCGCGCCGGCGCCGGAGCGGCCCGCCTGCCCGCGTCGCTGGTCAGCCGCGATGTGACGGCGGGGCGGTTGGCGCATTGGGGGGACATCGAGGGCCCGGAGATCGTCCTCTGGGCGCTTTACCCGACACGCCGCCTGCTCAACCCCAGGGTCTCGGCCTTCCTTGATCTGCTGAAGCAGGCGTTTCCGCACGGGACGCCGGACGATCTCGCGGCCTATCTGGACTGAACACCTAGCGCCAGCCGGCGTCGCGGGCGCGGGCTTCGGCCAGGGCGTCCGCCGTCTGCCCGACGATCGCGGCGTCCACCGCGGTCAGAACGGGCTCCGGCGTGTCCGAACTCGCGGTGCGCACCTCGCCGCCGGCCGCGCCCAGCGGCGCCAGCACCCGCACGGCCCAACCGTCGCCCTCGCGACAGGCGAGGCCGGCCAGGCCGGCGTTCGCAGCCTGGAAGGTCCGGCACCAGCGCTGTTCGCCGTCCTGGAAGGTCACCCCCACGGCCCGGCCGTCGCTGTCCGGACCTTCGGACGCCAGCCGGTCGTCGAGCACCCGGATCAGCCCGGCATCCGCCAGGCCGCCGTCCCGCGACACGCGCAGCCCGTCGCCCTCCCGGCCCAGCATCGGTCCGATCAGCACGCCTCCGACGAAGGCCGCCGCCGCCAGCCCCGCCCAGGCGACGGCCCGCTGGGGCGAGAAGGCGTCGACAACCCTCCGGCCAAGCCCCGCAAGGGGCGAGGCGGCCTTGACCGGCCCGGACGAAATCAGCCTGGCCAGCTCGGCGTCGCGGGGATCGACCGCCGCGGGGAAGGCCTCGCGCGCCGCGGTTCGGACCCGCCGAAGGGCCTGCATACGCTTCGCCAGACCCGGGTCGGTCAGGGCGCTCGCCTCGAGACGGGCGGCCTCGTCGGGCGACAGCTCGCCGTCGCTCCAGCGCATCAGGGTCTCGTCGTCAAAAGCGGTCATCCCGTCACTCCTTGGGCGGCGAGGGTCTGCATCAGGGATTGCCGGCCGCGCACCAGACGACTGGTCAGGGTCCCGGCCGGGACGCCCAGCACCTCGGCCGCCTCGGCGTAGGAAAGCCCCTCGATCAAGACCAGGGCCACGGCGTGCTTCTGGTCATCCGGCAGGGCGTGGATGGCGTCGCGCGCGGCGAGGGCGTCGGCGCGCAGGGCCTCGTCCGCCTGGGCGGCGTCGGGCACGTGGGCGGTGCTGTCGTCCTCGGACGAGACGACGCGCCCCCAGCGCCGGGCCGAGCGGCCTTCGTCGATGGCGATCCGTCTCATGATTGTGAAGGCCCAGCTGTCGAGTCTGGTCCCGACCCGGAATTTCGCCCGCGCGGCCAGCGCCCGTTCGACGGTCTGCTGGACCAGGTCCTGCGCGTCCGCATCGCGGGGCCGCAGCACCCGAGCAAAGCGGCGAAGACGCGGAAGAATCTCCACAAGCCCCGTCTGAAAATCGTCCAAGCGCGTTCCTCGTCCATGCGGGATGAAACGACCGGGCCCAGACGTTTCATCCATGGCATATCGAGAACGGAACGCCGCCTGAGACAAGGGCGGATCGGAGAAAGATGAACGTGACCGTGCGGAATCGCCTGGCGGGTGTGATTGCAGCGGGGCTTCTGGCCGTCGCCGGGCCCGCGTGGGCGCAGATCGGCCCGGTTCAGACCCCGACCCTGCCGGGCCTGCCCACCGGGGCGACCGACCGGATGCCGCTGCTGGGCGAGGTGGAGCGGCGCGCGAACGAGGGGCTGGATCGCGCGCTCCAGGCGCCGTCGCGACTGACCCGGCTGATCAGCCGCTCGGGCGGGCGGCTGGAGGCCGATCCCTCCGGCTGGCCGGTGGTCCGGGGGGAGATCGTCGCTGTCGACCTGTCGGACCCTGCCCGGGAAGAGGCCCTCGCAGCGGGCTTTTCCATACTGCGCGAGGAGCGGCTTGATGCGCTGGACCTGACGGCGCTGGTCCTTGCGCCGCCCCGGCGGATGGCCCTGGCGTCGGCCGTCGAGCGGCTCAGGCGGATGGACCCGCAGGCGGACATCACCTTCAACCACGTGCACGCCCCGGCGGGGGAGGTCGGCGAAGGGCGCGGCGGCGTCGCGGCGGCGGGACCGCAGGACGCCGGCGCCCGACTGGGCCTCATCGATACGGGGGTCGAGGCCACCCATCCGGCCCTGGTGGGCGCGGCGATCACGCAGCGCGGGTTCGCCGGACCGCCCCGCATGGGCGCGCACGGCCTGGCCGTGGCCTCATTGATGGTCGGGCGCAGCGGCGCCTTCACGGGCGGAGCTCCCGGCGCGGCGTTGCGGGTGGCGGACATCTACGGAGGCGACCCGGCCGGAGGCTCTTCCACCGCCCTGGCGCAAGCGCTCGCCTGGATGGTTGAAGGCCGGGTCCCGGTCGTGAACGTCAGCCTCGTCGGACCGCGCAACGCCCTTGTCGAACGGGCGGTCGCACGGGCGCGGGCGCGCGGCGTGACTGTGGTCGCCGCGGTCGGCAACGACGGCCCCGCCGCCGCGCCCCTGTTTCCCGCATCCTATGAAGGCGTGATCGGGGTGACCGCCGTCAACGCCCGGAACCAGGTCCTTCCCGAGGCCGGCCGGGGCGACCAGGTGGACTTCGCCGCCCCGGGCGCCGACATGGCCGCCGCGGGACAGGCAGGAAGCTGGACCGCCGTGCGCGGCTCCTCCTTCGCCGCTCCGATCGTCGCAGGCCTGCTGGCGCGGGACGGTGAGGCGGCGCTGGCGCGTCAGGCCATCGATCTCGGCGCGAGGGGCCGTGATCCGATCTTCGGCGCGGGTCTGGTGGGCGTCGAGGCCCGCGTGGAGCCCCGCGCCATGGGAGCGCGAGGCCGGCTGGCGCGCTGATCGGAAAAAAATCGCGGCGCGGGGATGAAACGCATCCGACCGGTCGTTGGACCCTGCGAGGGCGACATGCCCGGGACATGCAGGAGACTGACAATGAAGAAGACCCTGATGATGGCGACCGTCGCCTTTGGCCTGGCTCTGGCCGGCGCGTCACAGGCCCAGGTGCTGGGCGGATCGGGCGGCCTGACGGGCGGTCTGGGCGGCAATGTCGGGGGGCAGGTCGGCGGCCTGACCGGCGGCGTCGGCGGCCATGGTTCGCTGACCGGCGGCCTGACGGGCGCCGTGGACGGCTCCCGTCTGCGTGACCGCACGACCGACACCCTGACCCGCACCGAACGCCGGGCCCAGCGGGCCCAGGCCC
>NZ_JBLYQK010000051.1:0-12134 GCF_048799765.1 Brevundimonas sediminis | reverse complement strand
GGGTCGCGGCGGGCCGACGCCCCGGCGTGGACGCCGAAGCGCTTGCCCTGCGCGAGGCCATGAAGGGCCTGGGCCCGTCGGAGATTGCGGTCGCGCGGGCGGTCCTCGGACGCCTCGACGCCGCCACGGGCGCGCCCCTCGCCATCTGGGGGACCGCGGCGCAGGTGCTGGCGGCCGATCGCTACGGTCTCGGCGGTCGACTGGCGACCCGGCCCGACGACGCGCTGGCGGCCGTGCGTCAGGGTGGCCGCGCCCTCATGGACCTGACGTCGTCGAACGCCTGGTTCGGCCGTCTTCTGGCCGAGCCCGCCCTGCGGATCGTCGGGGCCCTGCCGGACGACGCCGCGGGCCTGCCGCGGGCCCTGCTGGCGCAGCGGACCCAGCCCGGCCCGACCGGCCACGACCGCACCTTCTGGGCCACCGACAGCGGCCTGTCTCCCGGCCGGATCGTGGCGACCCTGTCCGACGCCGGGCTGGCCGCCACCCCGCTGATCGAGGCGGGCGGGTTGAAGCTGTTCATGCTGGCGGGCTATGTGCAGGCCGAGGACGGGCGGCTGCATGGCGCGCCCGGCACATTGTCCGGCGTTATCGGCGCCGCCCCGATTTTCTGAGAGCCTTCATGACCGACGCCCCCACGCCCAAGCCCGGCATCCTCGACATCGCCCCCTATGTCGGCGGCAAGGGGAAGATCGACGGCGTGGCCGAGCCGATGAAGCTGTCGTCCAACGAGAACGCCCTGGGCGCCGGCCAGAAGGCCCGCGACGCCTATGCGGCGGCGATCAACAACCTGCACATCTATCCGGACGGCCGGGCCGGCAAGCTGCGCGACGCGGTGGCCGCGCATCACGGGCTGGACGGCGAGCGGCTGATCTTCGGCAACGGCTCGGACGAGGTCTTCGCCCTGCTGAACCAGACCTATCTGGAGGCCGGCGACAACATCGTCACCGGCCAGTACGGCTTCCTCGCCTATCGCATCAGCGCCCTGGCCAACCAGGCGACGGTCAAGCTGGCGCCGGAACCGGGCTTCAAGGCCGAGGTGGACGCCATCCTCGAGCAGGTCGATGAGCGGACGAAGATCGTCTACATCTCCAGCCCGTCGAACCCGACCGGCAGCTACAACACCGCCGAGGAGACCCGCCGTCTCCACGCCGCCCTGCCGCCCCATGTCCTGCTGGTCATCGACGAGGCCTACGCCGAATTCGTCACCGCGCCGGACTGGGAGACCAGCTTCCCGCTGGCCAGGGACGCCGACAACATCGTCGTCACCCGCACCTTCTCCAAGATCCATGGCCTCGGCGGCCTGCGCATCGGCTTCGGCTACGCACCGCTGAAGGTGTGCGAGGCGGTGGACCGCATCCGCCTGCCGTTCAACGTCTCGGTGGCCGGACTGGACGCCGCCGTCGCCGCCCTGTCGGACGAGGCGCACCAGAAGGCCTCGCTGGAGCTGGTTGAGACCTGGCGGCCGCGCCTGACCCAGGCGATCAGGGGCTTCGGCTTCGAGGTCTTCCCCAGCGCCGGCAACTTCATCCTGGTCCGCTTCGCCGACGCCGCCACGGCCGGCGCCGCCAATGACTACCTGAACACCAGGGGCATCATCGTCCGCCCGGTCGGCGGCTACGGCCTGCCCGACTGCCTCCGCATCACGGTCGGCACGGAAGACCAGAACCGCGCGGTGCTGGACGCGCTCAGCGAGTTCGCGGCGAAGTGATCGTGCCCCTCTCCCGACGGGAGAGGGAAATCAGCGCTAGTTCCGCCTGAAGATCCGGCTGGCCGCCCAGCCGGTGAACATGGCCAGCAGGACGCACAGGACGCCGTAGGTCCATGGGCGGCGGTGGGCGAACTCGAAGATGTCGCGCTCGATCCCGACCTTTTCGACGGTCAGGGTCAGGTTGCTGACCGAGACCGGCTCGCCCTCCTGGAACAGCCAGACCTCGGCGAAATACTGACCGGTCGGGGCGACGGCCGGCAGCTCGACCTCGGCGCGGAACAGGCCCCGATCGACGAACTTCACCCCGGCCGGATCACTGTTGTAAAGGGCCGCCGCCTCGCGCAGCCGGATCACCGCGCGGCGATAGTCCAGATAGTCCTCGCCGATCCGGCTGACGACCACGTCGCGGACGCCGTAGCGGGTGACGGTGCGGCTCTCCTCGGGCGCGGCGATGCGCAGGTGATCCACCCCCACGCCCAGCCGGCGCAACTGGCCGAAGTCGGCGATATCCCCCAGCGGCCGGGTCGAGGCAGTCATGTAGAAGCCGGGCGCGCCCTCGAACAGGACGGGACGGCTGTTCAGCCAAACGCCCAGGTTGCGGGTCTTCTTGACCAGACGCACAGGGCCGTCCGGGCCGCGCACGACCACCACCACGTCGGCGGGGGTGTCGGTCGGATTGAACACCGCGCCGTACAGCACGATAGAGGCGCCGCGGAAACTGGAGTCGACCATGACCCGCGCGTCGGTCATGGCCGCGGCCACGCGGACCTCCCCGGTCGTGCCGACGGACCGCTCGGGCGCGGGCGCCTCGATGGCCGGGGGCGGCGGCGGAAGCGGCATCATTGCGCCACCCCGGGAGCGAAGCTGAACAGGTCGGAGGGCCGGACGAACAGCTCCAGCCCCATGTAGATGCCGACCAGCAGCACGATGATGGCCAGCACCGCCCGCAGCTCCTCGGCGCGGAACCGGCCCGACAGCCGCGCGCCGTACTGGGCGCCGACGACGCCCCCCAGCAGCAGGATGGTCGACAGGACGATATCCACCGTCTGGTTCCGCCCCGACTGCAGGACGGTGGTGATGGCGGTCGTGATGATGATCTGGAACAGGCTGGTGCCGACGACCACCTGGGCCCGCATGCGCAGGACGTAGAGCATGGCCGGAACCAGGATGAAGCCGCCGCCGACGCCCATGATGGCCGACAGGACCCCGACGAAGGAGCCCAGGGCGAAGGGGGGGATGGCGCTGATGTAGAGGCCCGAGCGGGGGAATTTCATCCGCAGCGGCAGGCCGTAGAGCCAGAGCGGACGCCGGCGTTCGCGGTGCGGGGTCACCTCGCCCCGGACCCGGCGCAGGATCTGCCCCAGGCTTTCGTGCAGCATCAGGGCGCCGATGGAGCCGAGGAAGAGCAGATAGGACAGGGCCACGACCAGGTCGGCCTGGCCGAGCAGGCGCAGATAGCGGAACATCTCCACCCCGGCGAAGGCGCCCAGCACCCCCCCCAGGGCCATCAGCCCGCCGATCTTGTAGTCGACCTGCTTCTGCGAGGTGTAGTGGATCACCCCCGAGGTCGACGAGGCGACGACGTGGCTGGCCTGGCTGGCGACGGCCACCGAAGGCGGGATGCCGAGGAAGATCAGGATCGGGGCCATCAGGAAGCCCCCGCCGATGCCGAACAGACCCGAGACAAAGCCGACCGTCGCCCCCAGCAGAACCAGGAGCGGCCAGTTCACCGAAACCTCGGCGATCGGCAGATAGATATCCAAAGGACGCGCCTTCGGCTGGAACTGAGATCAAACGCCCGAAAGGCGACGGTGAAACTGTCCTGAACGCCCCGGGTCGGCAGTGCAACCCGATGCGCCCGAAAAGGAGTCTGTTCGCCCTAGCGGGACGGCGTGACGGTCATCAGGTCGGCTTCCGCGCGCGCCCTTCCGCGCTCGCCGACCGGCAGCACGACCTTCAGCCGCTCGACGGCGTCGCGGGCGGCGCCGTCGCCGGCTCGGGACGCGACCAGATACCACTTGTAGGCCTCGACCAGATCGGTGCGCACACCGCCCTGCCCGGTCTCGTACAGCTCACCCAGATTGTACTGGCTGTCGACCACGCCCGCCTCGGCGGCCTTGGTCAGCCACAGCAGGCCGTCGTCCAGATTCTGCGAGCCGCCGGTGCCCTGGATCAGATGCATGCCGTAGGCGAACATGGCCCGCGGATTGCCGGCGTCGGCCGCGCGACGGGTCCAGGCGCGGGCCTTCGGCAGGTCGACGGGGAGCCCCTTCAGCCCCTCCTCGTACAGGCCGGCGATGTAGAGTTGCGCGGGCGCGTAGCCGAGCTCCGCGGCCTCCTTCACGTCGTTCACGCCGGAGAGGTCGTCGGCATCCAGCTTGATGATCGACTGCTGGAAGAGATCGGCGGCGCGCGCCCGGTCCGCCGGCGACACCTCGACCGGGGTGGCGGCCAGGGCGGCGATGGGCGTAGCCGTCTCCGCCCCCGTCAGGCCCGGAATCTGCAGGCCGGAATCCGCCAGTTCATAGTAGGCGTAGCCGCCGGCGGCGGTCAGGGCCATGGCGATGGCCGAGGCGCCCAGCGCCTTGCGGACCGTACCGCCCTGACGGCTCGCCTGCTTGTCCAGGCGCTCCTGCAGACGCGACTTGCCGCCCCGCTTCAGGCCGAAGCCGGTCCGTGCCGGCGCATCCTCGGGCTCGGACATGGCCGCCCGGGCCGCGTCGATGGCCTGACGGGTGGAGCTGGCGCGGCCCTGGGCCGCCGCGGCGCGCAGGGCGCGAGGATCGACGAAATCCGTCTCGGCCGCGAATTCCTCGCCGCCGGCGTCGAAGGCTTCCGGCGTCGGGGCCGGCGCCGTCGCGGCCAGGGCGTCCGACACGTCGGCCCCGCCGAAACCCTGTCCGAAGGCCGCGGGCTCGGCGGCGGCCGGAGGCGGGGCGAAGACCGGGACGTGGGGCGGCTCGACCTCATCGGCCAGGGAGCCGGCGAACGGCTCGCTCAGCGCCTGACGGCTGCCGAACGGCGCGGAGACGGCCTCCGGCACGGCGCGCGGGGACCGCATCACGGCGTCGAACACCGTGTCCGGCGTCAGCACCTCGGCCTCATCCATTCCGGCGAAGACGTCTTCAGCCACGACGGCCTCGGCCGGCTCCGGCGGCGCCAGATCGGCGGACCAGGCCTGCTGTTCGGTATAGACCGGATCCGGATCGTCGAAGGTCTGCCCCTGGAAGGGCGCGTCCGGGAAGGCCGCGTCCGGGAAGGCGGCGGCGCGCCAGTCCGGCTGGACCTCGGCCTCGGGCGCGGCCACCGGTTCGGGCTCCGGCTCGGGCCTGGTCTCGGCGCGCCGTTCGATGTTCTCCCGGGCCTCGGCGATCAGGGCGGCGGTGCGCTCTTCCGACAGCCGCATACGCTCGGCCAGCTCGCCCGAGGCGCGGTCGTAGCGCTGCTCGATCCGGGTCGAGCTGTCGGCCAGACGGCGGCCGATGTCGTCCAGCGCCTGCTGCGAGCGGCGCTCGGACTGGGCGATGCGTTCGCTGAGGCGATCCGAGATGCGGGTGATCTCGCCGCCCAGCTTCTCCAGCGCCAGGGCGTGGCGGTCGTCGGCGGCGGTCAGGCGCTGCTCCAGCCCCTGCTGCAGCCCCTGGGCCAGGCGGCCCATGTCGCCCTCGACCTTGCGGGTCAGGGCCTCGCCCATCTTTTCGACGCGCGCGTCGACGCCCGCCTCGATCCGGCCGACGCGGCCGTTGAGGTTTTCGGCGATGCGGAGCACTTCCCGGCCCATCGCCTCGACGGCGCCGGCGGACCGGGTTTCGGAGGCCTTGAGTTGCTCGCCCAGCGCCAGCACGGCCCGCTCGATGCGGTCCATCCGGTTCTCGGACTGGGCGGTGTCGAGCCGCCGCATCATCTCGGCGCGATTGGCCTCGACCTGGCGGCTGAGGGTCTCCGCCAGCTTCTCGAAGCGGGCCGCCTCGCGCGCGCCCTCGGGTTCGACGCGGCCTTCGGCGGCGCGCAGACGCTCGTCCAGATGGGCGAACGAACGCTCCAGCCCCTTGAGCGCCTCGGTGGTCCGGGCCTGCGCCTGGTCCAGGCGGGCGCCGACCTGGGCCAGCAGGTCGGAGCCCGCGCCGGGGCCGGCCAGCCTCTCGACCGCATCCATGCGCTGGCGCAGCTCGTTGACGCCGGTACGCTGGCGTTCCTCGATGTCGTACAGACGCCCGGCCAGGGCGCCGAGCCCGGTCTCGACCTTGCCGAAGGTCTCGGCGGTCTTGGGGCCCGTCTCCTGTTCGAACCGGCGGAGGCGGCGATGCCCCTCGCGCAGCTCCTCGGCGAGGTCGTCGATGCGACGGCCGTACTGGCGGCCGTCCTGATCGGCGGCCTCGAGGCGGCGCACCAGTCCGGCGACTGCCTGATCGACGCCCTGGATGGCGACCGTGGAGCGACGTTCCGCCGCCTCAAGACGGGCGGCGATGGCGTCGACGGAGGCGCCCAGACGATGGACGACCTCCTCATCCGCGCCGTAGGCGTCGTCGAGACGGCGGCTGCGGCCGCGACGCTCGAACATGTCGGCGGCGTGGGGACGGCGCGGCAGGGGCGTATAGCCCTCGTCCTCGTCGCCATCCTCCATGATCATCGAGTTCAGCCACTCGCCGAGCGTCATGCCGGAGCGACGCGCGAGGTCCTTGGCGATCTCGCGCGCCTTGGGGTCTATCCCCTTCACGCTCCACGGCGCGGCTGCGCTCACTGATTCGCCTCCCGACCTTTGACTCGGACGCTAGTGCGCCAGATCAAGGGTGTAAACGCGCGGTTAACCCCAACATGTAGGGCTGCCCACACCTTCCTGTGGAAAGAGCGAACGCCCACCGGATGGATGCCGCCAACGTGGTTAACGGAGGGTGAACATTAACCTCCCGGCAAGGACTCAGCCCCTTGCGCCGGGCGCTTTTGCGGTCCACGGGACGCAAATGGACCTGCGCCTGACCCTCATCCTGGCCGCCGCCGCCCTGGCGCTCACCGTCTTCGCCGGCTGGCGGGGCGCCCGCCCCTGGGATCCGAGCCAGAAGGTGCGCATGGCCCCGTGGCGCTTCATCATGGTGATGAGCGGCGCCGCCCTGGTCCTGCTGCTGATTCATGTCGGCGCCCTGCTCGGCGTGCCGCAGCGGCCGGTCTGACGGGGAACCGCCGCGTCGCCCGACGCTTCCCTGATCACACCCCGATCAGAGGAGCATCACGATGGGCGACAAGACCCTGACCGCCGCCGAGGCCGAACAGCATTTCTGGGACAGCCTGAAGACGTCCAACACCGGACTGCTCGGCCTCGACCAGCCGGGCTATCACGCCCAGCCGATGACCGCCTTCCGCGAGGAAGAGACGGGAACCATCTGGTTCTTCACCCGTGACGACACCGACCTCGCCCGGGACACGGCCCTGCCCGGCGGGCAGAGCGCCATGTTCCACTACGGCTCGAAGGACCAGAACGTCTGGGCCTGCATCCACGGCGACCTGTCGGTGCACGGCCCCGACCGCGAGATCATCGACCGCCACTGGAACCCGGTGCTGGCCGCCTGGTATCCAGGCGGCAAGGACGACCCGCATCTGACCATACTGCGCTTCAGCGCCGACGACGGACGTGTCTGGGTGAACGAAGGCGGCGTCTTCAAATTCGCCTACGAGGTCGCCAAGGCCAACATCACGAAGACGCTGCCGGACGCCGGCGGCGTGGCGGACGTGAACCTGCAGTAGGGTTTCGTCAGGTTCAGAAGGCGGCGGCCGCGGGGCGCGCATGAGACGGTGACGCTTCCTTCCACGGAGGCTGTCATGAAAACCGCTTTGCTGATCCCCGCCGTCGCCGCCGTCCTGTGCGCCACCTCTCCCGCGCTGGCGTGCCGCGTCGCACCTGCGTCGGTGAGAGCCGAGGCGGCCCTGCCCAGAGTCGGCTTCACAGCCGTCGTCTCGTCGAACACGCGCAGCCGGACTCCCGAAGGCGAGGAGACCATCATGGTCGTGCTCGATCTGGACGAGACCCTGGCTGGATCGCCGCCCGCTCAGACGGCCCTGTCCGGCGTCCTGTCGGAGGAGATCGTGATCACCAGTTGCGGCCCTATACGCCCCTATCCCTATCAGTTCACCGAACTGAGCGAAGGGAGCCCCGTCGTCGTCTTCGGCGTGCAGTCGGCCGATGCCGGGCTGATCGTCCAATCGGTCGCCCTGGCCGACAGCGCCCGTGGACGAAGCCTGCTGGAAATTCTTCGCCGGTCCTAGCCCGCGAAGCACCAGGCCAGCACGGCCTTCTGGGCGTGGATGCGGTTTTCGGCCTCGTCCCAGACCAGCGACTTCGGACCATCGATGACCGAGTCCGTCACCTCTTCCCCGCGGTGGGCGGGGAGGCAGTGCAGGAAGACGGCGTCCTCATTGGCCATGGCCATCAGGGCGTCGTCGACGCCATAGCCGTCAAAGGCCTCCAGACGGGCCTCATAGTCCTGATCGCCCATCGACACCCAGGTGTCGGTGACGACGACATCGGCGCCGGCGACCGCTTCGCGCGGGTCGCTGGTTAGGACGACGTGATTGCCGCCCCGGGCGAGGTCGTGCAGGTCGGGGTGATACTCGGCCGGACAGGCGACCTGCAGGCGGAATCCGAACTTCGGTGCCGCATGCATGAAGCTGTGGCAGACGTTGTTGCCGTCGCCGACCCAGGCGATGGTCTTGCCCTTCACCGGCCCGAGGTGCTCCTCGATGGTCAGCAGGTCGGCCAGGATCTGGCACGGGTGCGAGCGGTCGGTCAGGCCGTTGATCACCGGGACGGTCGCCACGCGGGCGAAGCGCTCGACATCCTCATGGCTGTTGGCGCGGATCATCACCGCATCGACCATCCGCGACAGCACCTTGGCGGTGTCCTCGACCGGCTCGCCGCGGCCCAGCTGCATGTCGCCGGCGTTGGCGATGATGCCCGAACCGCCCAGCTGGCGGATCGCGGCGTCGAAGCTGAAGCGGGTGCGGGTCGAGTTCTTCTCGAACACCATGGCCAGCACGCGATCCTTCGCCGGCGCGTCGGCGTCGGCGCGACCCTGCGGCCAGCCCTTGCGGGCCTGCTTGCGGGCGTGGGCGTCATCGAGGATGGCGCGCAGCTCTTCGGCTTCAAGCCGGTAGATATCGAGGAAGTGACGGACCATCGGGCCCTCCAGATCTGTCAGGGCCTCAGGCCAGTTTGGTCCGCGCGAACTCGCAGGTCTTCTCGAAGCGTTCGACGGCCTCGCGAGCCTCGTCCAGCGTCAGCACCAGCGGCGGCAGGATGCGCACGCAGTTGTCGCCGCCGCCGGCGACCAGCAGCTGCTGCTCATCGCGGGCCCAGCCCATGAATTCGCGGTTGTTCGGGACCAGCTTCACGCCGATCAGCAGGCCCTTGCCGCGCACGTCGACGATGACGTCCGGGAAGCGCTGCTGCAGGCCATGCAGCTGCTGCTTCAGATAGCCGGCGATCTCATTCACATGAGCCAGGGTTTCGGGCTTCGACAGCTCGCCGAATGCGGCCTGACCGACGGCCATGGCCAGCGGGTTGCCGCCGAAGGTCGAGCCGTGAACGCCCACGGTCATGCCCTTGGCCGCATTCGTGGTCGCCAGGCAGGCGCCGATCGGGAAGCCGCCGCCCAGCGCCTTGGCCACCGCCATGATGTCCGGGGTCATGCCGGCCCATTCGTGGGCCCACAGCTTGCCGGTCCGGCCCATGCCGCACTGGACTTCGTCGAAGATGATCAGCACGCCGGTCTCGTCGGCCAGCTCGCGCATCCAGCGCAGGTCCTCGTCCGGCGTGGCGCGGCAGCCGCCCTCGCCCTGTACGGGCTCAAGGATGATGGCGGCCGTGGTCGGATTGCGGAAGGCGGCCTCAAGCGCAGCCTTGTCGCCCCACAGCAACTGGTGGAAGCCCTCCATCTTCGGGCCGAAGCCTTCGGTGTAGGAGGGGTTGGCGGCGGCGTTGATCGCGCCGTAGGTCCGGCCGTGGAACGAGCCGTCGAAGCCGTAGATGTCGATCCGCTCGGGCTGGCCGTTGGCGACGTGGTGCTTGCGGGCGGTCTTCAGCGCGCATTCGACGGCTTCGGTGCCCGAGTTGGTGAAGAAGACGACGTCGGCGAACGACTTCTCGCACAGGGCGTCCGCCAGGGCTTCCTGACCCGGAATGCGGAAGATGTTCGAGACGTGCCACAGCTTGCCGGCCTGCTCGGTCACCGCCTGCACCAGCTTGGGGTGGGCGTGGCCGAGGCCGTTGGTCGAAATGCCCGCCACGCAGTCCAGATATTCCGTGCCGTCGGTCGACCACAGACGCGCGCCCAGCCCACGCTCCACCTCCAGCGGCGCGCGGTTATAGACACCCATCAGATGTTCCTGGGACACGGATCAGACCTCCAAAAGCGAGACGGCCCCACCGCGGGGCGCGATGGAGCCGGAAAAAAGTGTCCGGTCTTGTCGGACGCGAACCGGGGTTAGTCAACACCACGGCCGAGACGGCCTGACGCCGTGACCTCGGCGATGAGGGCGCGAATGTCCGCGATCTGGTTACGCCCCGCGTCGAGGAAGCGGATCGGCAAACGATAGGCCGTCCCGGGCCCCACATAGAAAACAAAGCGCCGTTTTTCTTCACGGACTGCTGTGACGCCACCCCAGCGGATGATGTAGGTCGAAACCTCGTCCGAGATCGTGACCCCGCCCTCGTCGAGCGCCCAGGTCTTCGGGAGGCGGCCGGCGGGAGACTGCCGCCACTCGCGCGCGATCAGTCTCTTGAGGATCGCGACCGCGATCCTTTGCACGACAACGACGAAAAGCAGGGCGACGGCCATCCAGAGGACGACGTGCCGCCCTCCAACCCACGCGAAGATCACCAGTGCGTACGGAAGCGCCAGGACCAGGACGTCCGCGCCGCGCCCGACCCACTCGATCGCCGGCGAGAAACGCACCGGCGCCGAAGCCTCCGGAACGGGACGAATCCCCTCAATTCTGATCATCCAGACAGCCCCCGAAACGCCTCCTGTCTGGGTAGTTCAGACGCCGTCCGCAGGGAAGCCTTGGTCAGCTCTTGAGGCGCCAGCCCGACTTGAACACGGCCCAGCAGGCGCAGGACAGGGCCAGCGTCAGGACCGCGCTCATGCCCACGCCGATCCAGAGGTTGCCTTCGGCATGGCCGATGAAGCCCGAGCGGAAGCCGTCGATCATGTAGAAGATCGGGTTGAAGTGGCTGATGGTCGCGAACGGCTCCGGCAGGTTGTCGACCAGGTAGAAGGTGCCGGACAGGAAGGTCATCGGCATGATCAGGAAGTTCTGGACCGCCGCCAGCTGATCGAACTTCTCGGCCCACAGACCGGCGAAGACGCCCAGCATCCCCATCATCAGCGAGGCGGTCAGACCGAACCACAGGATCGACAGGATGTTGGTCACGCCCAGCTTCGCGAACGGCATGACGCAGATCGCCGTCACCAGCCCCACCGCGATGCCCCGGGTGGCGGCGCCGAGCGAGAAGCCGATGGTCAGCTCCAGCGGGCTGAGCGGCGGGGTCAGGAAATCGGTCGAGGTGCCCATGATCTTGGCCTGGATCAGGCTGGACGAGGCATTGGCGAAGGCGTTGTTGAGGATGGCCATCATGATCAGACCCGGCGCCACGAACTCGGCGAAAGGCGTGCCGTCGATCGGCGGGCGCGAGTCCTTCAGGGCAACCACGAAGACCAGCATGTAGAGCAGGGTCGTCACCACCGGCGCGGCCACGGTCTGCGCGCCGACCTTCCAGAAGCGCCGCACCTCCTTGAGATAGAGGGTCTTCACCCCCTCCCAGTTGACGCCGGTGTAGCGGCGGGGCTGCGGAAGCCCGGACGGGCGCGTGGAGGCGAGATCGGTCATGGGCGCGGAAATGCGGCCGGAAGCGGCCCGGCGCAAGGGGGCCAGGGGTGAAGAGTGAAGAGGGAGCAGTGAGTGGACGGGCGGCGGCCTGATCCGGAAACGGCGACCATGACCCGGCGTCAGCCCCTACTCACCAATCACCACTCACTCTTCACGTCTGCGGTCCCAACCCTGAGACCCGTCTTAACCATACTAGATGTGGTTCCTGTGGACGGACCAATTCCCACATATTGCGCGTTTTAAGAGGTGGTTTACGATTAGGAGTAGGTCGGCCCCACAGGAGGGACATACCGACCCCATATGTTGAATCCCGGAGGGCGAACATGACCGCAGGCTGGACCGAAGATCGCGTCGGCGCGCTGAAGAAGCTGTGGCTGGAAGGCCAGTCGGCGAGCCAGATCGCGAAACAGCTGGGCGGCGGCGTCACCCGCAACGCCGTCATCGGCAAGGTGCACCGCCTCGGCCTGTCGGGCCGCGCCGCGCCGTCGCAACCGGCCCGCGCCACCTTCCGCCCGTCGCGTCCGCGCCCGACCCCGGCGCCGACCCA